>JAYGDG010000378.1:0-4076 GCA_046583015.1 Pirellulaceae bacterium
CACCGACCAGGCCTGGCAGTTTTTTCCCACGGTAGACGTAACCACCCGTAATCGACTTGCCCACTTCATGGTCATACTCCCAGATGGGATCGACCAGGTCTTTACGGGCCGGTACACCCTTGGCGCCAAACAGATGGGCGCCTTCGCGGAGGTTCCAACCGTAGTTGCCACCTCGAGTGACGATGTTAATCTCTTCCCAAAGGTTCTGACCAACATCGGCTACCCAGAGGTCGCCGTTGGCACGATCGAAGGCCAGCCGCCAGACATTTCTCAATCCACGCGCCCAGATTTCACCACGGACATCCGCCTCCATGACAAACGGGTTATCCGCAGGAATGGCATAATTGAGATCGCCTGATTTCCGGTCGATATCGATTCTCAACACGGAACCAAGCAAGACCGTGAGATTTTGTCCATTGCCGTGGGGATCGTTACCAGCGCCTCCATCACCGAGACCGATATAGAGGTAACCATCGGGTCCAAAGGCGATGGTCCCACCGTTGTGGTTCCAGTAGGGTTGCTGAAGTCGCATAATTTCTTCTTCAAATTGCGGATCCGCCTTGTTGGGATCGTCCTTGGAAACGCGGAAACGCGAAATGACAGACGTATGCGGAGATTTTCGCGTCGTGTAGTAGGCAAAAAACTCGCCCGTCTTCTCGTAATTCGGATGGAAGGCAAAGCCAAGGAAGCCTTCTTCGTTCTGACGATCCGAATAGGAGACTTTCTTGCTTAGATCAGCATACACCTGCGTCTTGGTCGCCTTTTGATCGTTCTCAAAGACGTGAATCACGCCCCGCTGTGTTGCCACGAAGACACGATTGCTGCCATCTCCAGCGTGCGTCAAGATGATCGGCCGCAACGGCTGCGGTTTACCCGCTTCATTGATCGGATCCCAACCGGCCCATTGCAAGTTCGGGAAAGCGAGTGCCGGCTTGTAGGCCAGTGTTCCATCTACCGGATCAAGATTTGTTCCTTCCTTGAGGTTTCGAATCTTGATGTTCCGGTAGGCGACCAGGTTTCCATGATCCTGCAGGCAAATATGTCCAGTCGTACTCGCCCCAAACGTGGCGTACTTCGAAAACTTACTTTTCGCTACGCGTTTCTTCCAGTCTTCGCTCCCTTTAACAAAGCGAGCGTACCGCAAACCGTTCATATAAGTCGCGCACTGCTTGGGAGTGATCGTCATGCGGAATTGATTCCACTGACCGGCCGGCTTGGTGGAATCGTCCTTGGAACTGTAAAGCTGGTACAGCCAGCCACTTTTCTGAGGATCATGGCCACCAACGTTATCCTGGATCTGGATTTCCGGGCCGGAGTGCCAGGCACGTTTTCCTTTTTCGTCAACATGGAACATGATGCCACTGTTGCCGCCCTTGGAAATATTATACTCCAGCGATAACTCAAAGCTGTCGTACTGCTTGGCCGTGATAATGTCGCCCGCACCTTTACCAGCACGCGTCAAGGCACCATCGACGATTTTCCAGCCATCACTGATCCCCTTGGCCTGGTAATTGCGCCAACCCTTGGTCGTCTTGCCATCGAACAACAGTTTCCAACCAGCCTTCTTCTCGGCCTCGCTCAACGTATTGACCTCTTCCGCGACTACGAAGCTGGTGCCGGCGAGAAAGAAGATTGCCAAGAGGCCCGTGACTACCGAGTGATTGCGATTGGTCATCGTATCGTTTGCTCCTGAGGGGATCGTCGCTGCCAGCGGTGGCAGCCTGTGTTGATAATAAAACCCTTTTTCTGTGCCACTCACAGAGCCACCAGTATAAACCGCCAGTTAACGGGCTGACCAGTTACCTAGGCGACCGGCAAAAAGCCGTTTGGTCCCGTACCTGAAAGTAATTCCAGATCCCTAACCATATATCTAGTAGTCACTTAGATAAATCCACTGGAAATCGGAGCGATTTACTGTCCGCTTTTGATCCGCCACGGCAATCTCTAGGTGAGGCAGGAAAGAATTAACCCATTTTCCCACCTTTAACCCAACCGAAAGAGGTAAGCCATGAAAGTTAACAAACGACGTTACGCAGGATTATTGGTTAAAAACTTGTTACTGGGAACGCTGGCGATTACTGTCAGTATCAGTCCGGCCGTTTTGAGCGAAGCGCTGGCTGACCCGCTCGACAAGTCGAGCCCCAAGATTGCCCATGGCATCTACCGGGATCGTGGCAAGAGCAGCCCCAAGATTGGTCACGGCATGTACCGGGATCGCGGCAAGAGCAGCCCCAAGATTGCTCACGGCATGTACCGGGATCGTGGCAAGAGCAGCCCCAAGATTGCTCACGGCATGTACCGGGATCGTGGCAAGAGCAGCCCCAAGATTGCTCACGGCATGTTCAAGGAAATCGACAAGAGCAGCCCCAAGATTGCCCACGGGATGTACAAAGACCGAGGCAAGTCGAGCCCCAAGATTGCTGAACGGACCTTACAGTCCCAGCGAAACTTGCTGCACGACGAGATCGAAATGGCGATCGAAACGGGAAGATTAAACATGGCCGACGAACTGCTCTACGAGCTTGATAACCTTAACCGAGCCGGCAGGTAACAAGCGAAAACACTTAACGCTCTGAAAGAAGCAACCAGAAAAAAGGGTCGCAGCGCAAGCTGCGGCCTTTTTTATTGCGCCAGCAGCGGCGGTTTCTGATCGGCGAACCGAGTGGCCTGCTGGAAGGCATAGGCCAATTGCAAGACACCAAAATCTTGCTGGTGCCGCCCAACAATTTGGACCCCAACTGGCAACCCCTCCGGCGTAAACCCGCAGGGGACAGAGATGGCCGGTAGCCCTGTCACCGTGATGTAATAACAGGACTTCATCCAGTCGATGTAAGTCTCCATCGCGACCCCATTAATCTCCTCGATATAAGGCTGATTCACATCAAAGGGGGGAACCTGGTTGACTGGCAGAATGAGATACTCATATTCCTGCATAAATTCCCGCACGCGGTGGTAGAGCGATGTCCGTTTGACCTCTGCCTGGCTCAGATCGAGCCCTGTAAGCTTAAGACCCTCCTCGGTATTCCAGATCACCGTATCCTTAATTTGGTCACGGTTGGTTTTAATTAGCTGCTGGTAACCGATAGCGAACCTCCAGGCCCGCCAGACCTTAAAGACCTCGTCAGCATCCCGGAAATCGGGCAACGCCTCCTCCACCTGGCAACCGAGTGATTCGAACGTGCTGCGCTGCGCCTCGATCACGCTACTGACGCGCTCATCGACCGGCAAATCACCAAACGAAGGGCTCCAGGCGATCTTCACGTCTCGGAAATCACGCTCCAGGGGGGCTGCAAAAATTGAGCCCGGTTCCCTGATAGAGATCGGATGACGGTCATCGGGGCCAGCAATGGCGGTCAACTGCAGCGCCACGTCTTCGACGGTCCGTCCCATGGCACCCTGCACCGAGATCGGAAACCAACCAATGTCGCTGGGCCAAACCGGCACGCGACCCGGTGAATTTCTAAACCCAACCACGTTGCAGAAGTTTGCCGGGTTCCGCAGCGACCCACCCGTATCACTCCCGTCGGCGATCGGTAACATCCGGCAAGCGAGCGAGACCGCGGCGCCCCCACTGCTGCCACCGCAGGTCTTGGTCATGTCGTAAGGGTTGAGCGTGGCGCCGAAAACTTCGTTGAACGTCTGCGACCCGGCACCAAACTCAGGAACGTTAGTCTTGCCAATGGTGATCGCGCCTCCCTGCCGCAGGCGTTCTACGATCAGTCCATCCTCGTTGGGAATCTCGTCGGCGTAGATGGGGGAACCGTAAGTCGTGCGGATCCCCTTGGTCGGTACCAGGTCCTTGTGAGCAATCGGCAGACCGTGCAGCGGTCCCAGGTCGTCACCGCGGGCGATGGCATCGTCGGCGGCCCGGGCACCTTCAATGGCTCGTTCTGGAAGCAGCGTAATGATCGCATTGACCGTCGGATTAATTTGTTCAATCTGTTGCAGGTGAGATTGCATGACTTCCAGGCAAGAAACCTCCTTGTCACGAATCCGCTGGGCCATCTCGGTGGCGGTCCAGCCGCAAATCTCCTGCTTTGACATCGCTGTGTGTCCTTGTCGTTGCGGATTGAACG
>JAYGDG010000398.1:0-13505 GCA_046583015.1 Pirellulaceae bacterium
TCGAACGTCAGCTGTGGATCTTCTTTCTCAACACCCGGATTCAATTCCTTGTAGAGCAGGCTTGGCTGAATATCGTGGTTGTGTTGATATTTTTCACTTGCGTATTCTTCGATTTCGCCGGTGATCTCGTGATAGAACATCTGGCAGATGGAAACTCCCGGATAGATTCGAACCGGTTGGACTGCGAACATTTCCAGTGTCCAGTAGCCACAAAATCCCACGTCACCAAAACCGGCTGTCACATGGACAAACAGTCCCAGTCGGCCGATCGATGAACGACCTTCCACCATCGGTACCAGTTCATGAGTTTCGGTCCGCTCCACCGTACGTCCCAGGTAGAGTTGATTTGGACTCAACACCATACCGCTTTCCGGGATCTGAATTCGCCGGACCCGATTCACCTGGCGCATATCCAGCACGACTTCCTCGTAAATCAGCAGTTCGTCATGCAGCGTCAGGTTGTAACTGTTGGGATTCAAGTTTTCTTCGTAAAACGGATCGATAAAAATCGAACTGCCGAGACGACTGCGGATTTGTTCGCCGGAAAGAATCATGGTTGGGGACTCTCCTCTACGTCAGGACCGAACACCAATACGAGGACATATCGACTGCATCAAACAGTCATCACAAAGAGGTCGCTGACTTTTACAGATCGCTCGTCCATGATGAATCATACGATGAGAATAAACAATCCATTCTTTACGCGGCAAGACCGCCATCAGATCTCGCTCAATTCTGACGGGATCTTTCGATTTCGTCAAACCAAGTCGTCCACTAATTCTGCCCACGTGGGTATCGACCACTACGCCGACGGCCAAACCAAAGGCGGTTCCCAGGACCACATTGGCCGTTTTTCTGCCCACGCCGGCCAGGGCCACCAGTTGATCCATCTGCTCCGGCACCACCCCGTCATAGCGGTCGAGCAATGCCTGGCTACAGGCACGGATATTCTTGGCCTTATTGCGAAAAAACCCGGTACTTTGAACGATTTGTTCCAGTTTTTTCTGGGAAATCGCCGCCAGATCCTCCACCGCCGGATACTCTGCAAAGAGGGCCCGCGCCACCACGTTAACCCGCTTATCGGTGCACTGAGCTGAGAGAATGGTGGCCACTAGTAGCTGAAAAGGGGTCTCAAAGACGAGGGCACAATCCGCCTGGGGATATTCACGAGCCAGCCGTCTGACGACTTTCCCAGCCTGGCTTTTCTCTGCTACCAAGTGAGCCATAAGAATCGACCGCCGGTGAGAAGAAATGCAGACGGCTGCCCAACCGCGTCAGGAACCTCTAACGGGCGGCAATTGTGCACGCTGGAACCGGTAACTGTCAAGTATTAGCGGCCGTTTTACTGCTCTGCGGGGAAAAACGGATCTGAATTGACAGGCCCTGGGCCAGACCCTAGAGTACATTTTGAGGGTTCTGATTCTCTTCAGCCCTCCTAATCTAACGTCCTTCAGAGGAGCGTCATTATAATGATTCAGCAGAGTTCAACCCCTTTTGCCAGGGGTCAAATTCAGAGTTCCCCCTGGGCCGTGGCGCATGCCGAAGAATCGGTACGAACTGCCTTTATTCGACGTACTTACCTGCACTTGGCCGGTGCGATTGCTGCCTTCATCGGCCTGGAGATCATGCTGTTTACTGTCTTTCTGGAACCGCTCGAGGGATTGATGGCCACGCTTTTCAGCAGTCCCTTTGGCTGGCTGTTCGTGATGATCGGCTTTGTGGGAGCGAGTCGGATTTCCCAATCTTGGGCCCGTTCCTCGCAATCCCAGGTAACTCAATACATGGGACTGGGACTCTTCGTGGTCGCCGAAGCACTTATTTTCTTCCCCATGCTTTGGTATGCCGATCGGTTTGCACCTGACACGATTCGCACGGCGGCCATTATCACGGGCATCGTTTTTGGTGGGCTGACATTCTATGCCCTCACTACGAAAAAGGATTTTTCCGGGCTGGGCCGTTACCTGGCGCTGGCCGGACTGGCAGCCATTGCCTTTATCGTCTGCAATATCTTTTTTCAGCTCAGCGGGATGGGAACAATCTTTGCCTCGCTGATGGTTCTGCTGGCCGCCGGCTCCATCCTTTACGAGACCTCGAACATCGTCCATCACTATCACCCGAACCAGCACGTTGCTGCCGCACTGGGACTCTTTGCCTCGGTCGCACTGATGTTCTACTATATTTTATATCTCTTGATGTCACTCTCCGGTCGCGACTAATCGAAGTGGGTGCTGTCGTTGAGCAACAATCTTTACGACGCGCGTTTTCTCGCTGGAGTCTGCTACTTCAACGCGACTGATTTCTTTGAAGCGCACGAATCCTGGGAAGATCTCTGGAAAGATTACCAGGGACCCGTGCGAAAGTTTTACCAGGGGTTGATCCAGGTGGCCGTTTGCTTGCATCATTTTGGCAACGGCAACGTTCACGGCGCGCGGAAACTCTATCACAGTAGCGTCGCTTACCTGACTCCTTACCGACCTCACCAGGATGGCGTCAACCTGGACCAGTTGCTTGCCGAGTTGGCCACTTGCTGCCAGGCGATCCTGGAGCCGGATGAGCAGTTTCCAGCGATGGAAATCGAACCAGCTGCCATTCCCAAGATTCATCTCGACCCGGCTCCAGCCGATCCGTCAGCACGTCCTTGACCATGCTAAACGGGACCTTTAGGATGAATCGCAGTGAGTTAGATCTACCTGAGGCCCGTGAACTGCAGATGAGTGACCTATCGACACAACAAGAGACGGCGATCGTGGTTGATCACGACCGTATTGAGCAGGCCGTTCGCGAGATTCTGGTCGCGGTCGGTGAAGACCCGGATCGCGAGGGTTTACGGGAAACGCCGGCTCGCGTGGCCCGCATGTATGCGGAGATGTTCCAGGGATTGCGAAGCGATCCACGAATTCACCTGAAGAAGTTCTTTACCGAAGAATACGATGAAGTGGTGCTGGTCCGTGACATTAGTTTTTGCAGTATGTGTGAGCATCATCTGCTGCCTTTCATGGGCAAGGCTCACATCGGTTATTTGCCCAACGGAAAAGTGCTCGGTTTGAGCAAATTGGCCCGGGTCGTGGACGATATTTCGCGGCGGCCCCAGGTTCAAGAGCGGATGACCGAAGAAATCGCCAACCTGCTGCTTGACGAGTTGAACGCCAAGGGGGTGGCCGTGGTGGTGGAAGCGACCCACAGTTGCATGACCATCCGCGGGGTCAAGAAACCGGGAAGTCTTTGCGTCACTTCGGCGATGAAGGGCATCTTCCGGTCTAACCTGTCGACACGTTCGGAAATAATGCAACTGATTTACGGACAGCAGCGCCGGTAATCGTAACTATGCTGTGGCAAATCCTACTGCAGTTCATCTTTCGCATCACGTTTGGCGTCGCGCTAGCGATGGCTATCACGCCGTCACGACTGGTGACCAGCGGATTCTACCGGATTCACCTGTGGGTCTTGATGGGAGCCAACGTCTTTGCTTCACTGATCCTCTTTACTAGCGAGCAACCGGTACCCGATCCGGTCATGCCACTGCTTAGTATGCTGGTCCCCGGCCTGGCCGTTGCCAGTTATCTTGGTTCGGTCGCCTGGCTTTACGAACGCCCACAAGTTGGACGGGTTTTCCTGGTGGTCATTACGGTCAGTGGTTTGCTGGCAGCTGGCTGCTCGCAGGCCTGGGAGAACGACGCCGGCAGCCTGGCTACTCTACTGCTGGCAGCCGATGTGCTAACGTCGGGGCTGCTGCTGGGAAGTGTGTTGACGGCGATGCTGCTCGGCCACTGGTACCTGAATACTCCCTCCATGCAGTTGGCTCCCTTGAAACGTTTGCTGCTATTGCTGTTTGCCGGGCTGGCGCTGCGAATGCTAATCTGCGGAAGTAGTTTGATCCTGGAGCTTGGCCAGCCCGAGGCCGAGGCCTGGGGCATACGGACCTGGTCGATTATCAGTTTTCGCTGGCTGGCCGGCTTAGTGGGAACCCTGGTTCTTACTCTGCTGACATGGCAGACACTCAAGGTCCCCAACACGCAAAGTGCCACAGGAATTCTTTATGCCGCGGTCATCTTGACCTTCCTGGGCGAATTGGTCTCCCAGCTACTGGGCGTCGACATGCATTATCCCTTATGATAGGGGGAGTTTCTTAGGGTCGCTGTGTGGCCTCCCTCGATTCGCCGAATGTACTCTTTGAGTGAACGAACGTTGATGAATGTCACTTTCATCTGCCCGCAGTGTGAGCGGACCACGCGGAGCGAGATACTGCTGGAATCTTCGCTGTTAGCTTGCACTTGCTGTCAGCACCAACAGCCGATGGTGGCCAATGCGCTGGAAACGGATTCCGATCCGAGCAGGTCAAAACTGAATCGCTGCTTAATCTGCGGCAACACCGAGCTGTTTATTCGCAAGGATTTTTCTCAGCGACTTGGTTTGTTAATCATCATCATCGGTTTCACGGCCAGCAGTATCGCCTGGTACAACTACTGGACCTATACCACGTACCTGATCCTGTTTGGCACCGCCCTGTTGGATCTCCTACTATATTCGTTGGTCGGAAGTCTCTTACAGTGCTATCGTTGTCACAGTCAATCTCGCGGCTTGGTCACGGAAAACCATCAAATTTTTGATCTGGAAGTGCATGAACGGCACCGTCAGCAAGCAGCCCGGCTCGCTGAATTATCGGTTGCGACTGACAAACTATCCGGATCGGTAACGGGTGACCACGTAAACATCCCAGTTGCCAATGGCCCGGAGAAAACTTAACCGTTTTGGTAGTTGCCTGGTGGCGACAGCACCTGTCGTCTCCCGACAAGACATGGTTATCGTATGGACCAAGAACGAGAACGGATCCAAGCTGACTTGCGAGGGTTGCTAGACGGGAACGTCTCTTGTGACGATCTGTACGTGCAACTCTACGCCAGCGACGCGAGTATCTACGAAGTTCTTCCACTCGGAGTCGTGCAACCGAGGGGGTTGTCTGACGTGGTTGCTTGCGTTCAATACGCGACGGAAAACGACCTCTCGATTCACGCCCGGGGGGCTGGCACCGGTTTAGCAGGAGAATCACTGGGGCCTGGTCTGATCCTCGACTTTTCTCATTCTATGCGACGAATTCTCCAGTGGGATGGCGAACAGATCCGTATTCAACCGGGTGTAATCCATGGACAATTGAACCGCTTTCTTGGTCGTTTTGGTCGAGTTTTTGGTCCTGACCCGGCCACCGGTGTCGTGTCGACCATGGGAAGCGTGATCTCACTCGACGGAGCCGGTAGCCGCTGGCTGAAATACGGTTCTGCCCGTGGCCTGGTCGAATCGATGCAGGTAGTCCTGTCCGACGGCACGGTCATGCAGGCCGAGAACCAGCCGGTTCCCACAGAGTCGGAATTGAGTCACCTGGAGCAGGAAGCCGAGACCACGGAAGATTCTACCTATCGCAAACAGGATTTAGTTCACCGCATGGCTGGTTTGATTGAGCGGGAGCAGTCGGCGATTGAAACGTACCAGCCTGAATCCCTGGTACACCGCTGTGGGTACCAGTTACAAGGTATTCTCCAGGATGGTCAACTGGATCTGGCCAAGTTGCTGGTCGGTTCGGAAGGAACGTTGGGGCTCATCACGGAAGTGACGCTCAAGACCCAATTACTACCAGCGCACCAGGGGGTTGTTTTACTCTTCTTTGATCGGCTGGATCACTCGATTCAAGCTGCCTTAAAGGCAAAGGAACTGTCCGCCACTGCCTGCGACTTGATGGATCGCAGGTTACTCTCCATGGCACGGGAGCACAGTGACCAGTACGCGCGGCTGATTCCGGCGGAAGCGGAAGCGATGTTATTGATGGAAGTTGAAGGGGAGAGCATCCAGGAGGTGCATGACCGTTTAGGCCAGATTACCAACCAAATTCAGCGGAAGCAGAAGTTAGCCTTTACGACTCGCACAGCAACCGAACCTGCCGAGATGGAGTCCTACTGGAATTTATCTCGCAGTGTCATCCCCACGCTCTATCGACTAGAAGGTTCGCTGCGTGCCTTACCGTTCGTGGAGGACATCGCGGTGCCGCCGGCGGCTTTACCTGATTTCCTGGTGACCATGCAGAACGTATTGAAATCGCACCAGGTGACCGCCTCGCTGTTTGGCCACGTGGGTCACGGCCAGTTGCACATACGCCCGTTTCTTAATCTTGCGGATCCTCAGGACGTTCAAAAAATGCAAGGTCTTTCCACGGACCTTTACCAGGCGGTCCTGGAATCTCGGGGCACGATCAGTGGCGAGCACGGTGCGGGGTTAAGCCGCAGCTGGTTTTTACGTCACCAATTCGGCCCCTTGTACGATGTCATGCAAGAGGTCAAGCGGATTTTTGATCCCACCAACACCTTTAACCCGGGCAAGGTCGTCACTGAGTTACCACAACCCATGAGTAAGAACTTGCGTCCGGTGGTCGACACTGGCTCCTTGCAAACGGTTGCCGAGCCAGACGAGAGTCAGCCGGTGTTACCGAGCGAACCGATTGCTTTACAGTTGCCCTGGGAACACGAGGAGATGGCTTACACCGCGCGCACCTGTAATGGATGCGGGCGGTGTCGCGTGGAGAACACGGGAGATCGCATGTGTCCGATCTTCCACTTTGCTCCACGAGAAGAAGCCTCGCCACGCGCCAAGGCCAACTTGATGCGAGCTGTCATCACTGGTCGACTGGAGCCCTCAGTCATGACCGATGAGAGCTTTAAATCAATCGTTGATCTCTGTGTCAACTGTCACCAGTGCCGACTGGAATGTCCGGCCAGTGTCGACATCCCGAAGCTGGTGCTGGAAGCCAAGGCGCAGTACCTGGCAACCAACGGCCAGCGTTTATCGGATTCCTGCCTGACACGCCCTCAACGACTGCTTGCCTTTGCCAGTCTTTTTAGTCGGCTTTACAACCGCATGATCCGCAACCGTCAGATGCGGTGGGTCATGGAAAAGTTACTGGGTATCGCTCAGGGCCGAAAACTACCGCGGATCGCTTCTCGTAACTTTATCCGCAGCGCGTATCGCCGCGGCCTGACACGACCGGCTCGCACCGGTGGCCGGAAAGTGGTCTATTTCACCGACCTTTATGCCAACTGGTTCGACACGCAATTGGCTGATGCCCTGGTCGCCGTTCTGCAGCACAACGGCATCTCGGTCTACGTACCTCCCCGTCAGCAACCGGCTGGCATGTCGGCAATTTCCGAGGGAGCGGTCGACCACGCTCGACGCCTGGCCACGGCCAATGTCAGTTTACTGGCAGATGCCGTCCGCCAGGGTTACCAGATCGTAACGACTGAACCTTCGGCAGCCCTCTGCCTGACACACGAATACCTTAACCTGATGGATGACGATGATGCCCGCCTGGTTGCAGAGAACACGAGTGACAGCTGCTCTTACTTATGGCGAATGCATCAAGCGGGGCAACTGGAACTGGACTGGAAGCCGGTTAATGGAATCATTGGCTACCATCTTCCCTGTCATCTGCGTGCTTTACCGAATCACACGCCCGGCGAAATGTTGTTGAAGCTTATTCCCGGACTGACGGTCCAACGGATTGACCAGGGTTGCTCTGGCATGGCGGGCACCTTTGGCCTGAAGCGGAAAAACTACCGCAATAGCCTGCGTGCCGGTTGGGGCTTGATTACCGCTTTACGAGACCCGGTCATCCAGGCTGGAACCACCGAGTGCAGCACCTGTAAGATTCAGATGGAACAGGGAACGACCAAGCCTACCATTCATCCCCTGAAAATCCTGGCCCTGGCTTACAATTTAATGCCTGAGCTGGAAAATCTCTTGCTCACTCGCGGGGAAGAACTGGTCGTCACATGAAAATTAACGTGAAACTCTTTGCAGTTGCCCGCCAGGCGGTCAACCAGGACTCCCTGGAAATTGAACTGACCGATGGAGCAACCATCACAGACCTCAAAAACGAACTGGTAAAACAGTTTCCTCAATTCGAATCGATGCGAGAGCATTTGCTTGTGGCTGTCGATGCCGAGTATGCTAAGGAAGATCAGGTTCTCATGTCAGGTTCAGAGGTAGCGCTTATTCCGCCGGTCAGTGGAGGCTAACAGGTGATTCAACTGAACCACGATCCGATCGACTCCAGCGCGGTGATTGAGTCTGTTCAATCTCCCGAAGCCGGAGCCCTGGTCTTGTTCCTGGGCACAACGCGCGAATTTACCGCTGGCCGACAAACGGAATCCCTGGACTATGAATCTTACGGAGAAATGGCTTTCCCTAAACTTGAAGAATTGGAACAGGAAGCACGTCAACGATGGTCCTTGACAGAGCTTACGATCGTTCACCGGCTCGGGCATCTGGGAATTGGAGAAGCGAGCGTTGCCATTGCTGTCAGCGCCCCGCATCGCAAAGATGCTTTCACCGCTGGACAATGGCTAATTGACACCTTAAAAGAAATAGTACCGATCTGGAAAAAAGAAAACTGGGCAGATGGCACCAGTGAATGGGTCCACCCGGGAATGCCTTCCTAGCACAACCCCGGACCAGGATCGTCCTGTCAAGAAACACCTAACTGCAACCGGAACCGATGTCCACTTACGAACCCTTACTGGACCACTACGATCGACTGCACCGGAACCTCCGCATCAGCGTTACGGACCGCTGCAACATCCGCTGTTTTTACTGCATGCCAGACGAGTCGATCATCTTCAAACCGAAAGCTGAAATTCTAACGTTTGAAGAAATCGAACGGTTTGCTCGTATCCTGGCGCCGGCCGGCGTCAACAAGTTGCGGCTCACCGGTGGCGAACCACTCGTGCGTGCCCACCTGCCGGATTTGATCAGCCGATTGGCAGCCATTCCCGGTATTGACGACCTGGCCTTAACAACCAATGGCATCCTGTTAGCGGACCAGGCAGAACTGCTCAAAAAGGCAGGATTACGGCGTCTCAATATTAGCCTCGACACCCTCTCGGCCGAGACCTTTCAGCGGATCACTCGACGAAGCGGGTTGGACAGGGTGTTAGCAGGGATTGCAGCAGCCCAGGAGGCTGGTTTTGAGAAAGTCCGACTTAATGCCATCGCCATCCGTGGCCTGACAGAAAACGAAATCGTTCCGCTCGGCCACTTTGCTCGCCAGCATAACTTGGAATTGCGATTTATTGAATTCATGCCCTTGGATGCCGAAGGCAAGTGGCAGAGTGACCAGGTCCTCTCTGGAACCGCCATTCGCCAGCAACTGGAAGCCACCTTCGGGACGTTGGAACCGGTGGAGCGCCTGGACTCCTCTCAACCGGCGGTCGATTACAAGTTCGCAGATGGTGGTGGTCGCGTTGGATTCATCAATCCAGTCTCGCAACCATTTTGTTCTGATTGCAATCGACTGCGACTGACTGCCGAAGGCCAAGTCCGCAACTGCCTTTTTTCCACCACCGAATGGGATGCTCGAGAACTGTTGCGCGATGGCAGCAGCGATCAGCAAATTCTCGACCTGGTGCGGGATTGCGTAGCCCACAAGAAACCGGGACACGGGATCGATACAGATCAGTTTGAGAAACCAGCTCGGGCCATGTACCAGATTGGCGGCTGAATTACCGGCCCATCATTCAGACTCGAATGACGGCACGTTGCTCCTCGATCACATCGATCTGGTGGAGTTTTCCCTGACCGGCCCCGGGGCAACTTTCGCAGGTGCGCTGCCAGGCAGCGGGCGTTCGCAGGTTAGACTCCCAGAAAGGCCAGGTGCGACACTGACGAGGCCGCGCCTGGTACACCTGGCAGGTCCGCTCTTGATTATCAAAGAAGACGCAATCACCGTTAGGAAATTCAACCAGGCTCTTGCGAATCCCAATTTTTCGCACATATTTATCTTCAAACTCTTCGACATCCGCAAACTGCAACTGGGCAGCCAACTGCTCAATCTCTTCCTGGTTGACCCACACGTAACCGGGCGCACCCGTACAGCAATCTCCGCATTGCGAGCATTGAAACCGCAATCCCTCATCATACCATTTCCTGCTCGCCACCGTTTCCGTCCCCCCCAGCCTGGTGCCAATTGACGCTTCTCGACCAGTCTTACTAAGGCGCCGATTTCGCGATTTCCGCAACTGCCTGCACTGCCACCTGGATTTCCTCGGCCGTTGTAAACCAGCCTGGACTAAAACGAAGCGTACCACCTTGCGGTAACGTCTCCAGGGCGCGGTGCATTAGTGGTGCACAGTGTAATCCAGCCCGTGTTTGAACTGAATAGGCCTGGTCCAAAATGGTCGCTGCTTCCTGGGGATCGTACTGCCCTATATTAATACTGACCACTCCCAGCTGCCGCGCCGCATCCGACGGCCCATACTGCCGAACCTCCGCAATGCCAGAAAAGCCCTCGATCAACTCGGCCGTGCGATCTCGTAAATGCTGCTCCACCACCGCCAGTCCAACTTCTTGCAAGTGATCCAGGGCCGCCGCTAACCCCACGATACCAACCACGTTCAGGTTTCCAGATTCATACTTCTCAGGCATCCCCGCCGGTTGCTGGTCCAATTCGCTCTCAGTCCCCGTGCCACCCTGTACCAGCGGTTCCAGTTCTGCCTGGATTCTCTCTCCCACGTAAAGCACTCCTAAACCTAAGGGGCCCATGAGTCCCTTGTGGCCGGACCCGGCTACCAGGTCGGCCTGACAATCGGCCACCTGGATCGGTGTATGCCCTAACGATTGGGCAACATCGATCAAGTAAAAAGCCTCTGCCTCACGGGCAATCTGGCCCACTTCCTGAACCGGCTGTACCGCACCCGTGACATTCGAAACGTGCAGCATCGCAACCAACCGTGTCTGAGAAGTCATCGCCTGTCGCACTTCTGACGGATCAATCTGTCCACTCGTCCCACATCCAACCCGCGTTACCGTGATACGCCCCTGCTCTTCCAGATACCGCAGTGGACGCAGCAGGCTGTTGTGCTCTGCAACCGTAGTCACCACATGGTCACCCAGGCGTAAACATCCGTGGATCGCCTGGTTGAGCGAGCCGGTCCCACCACTGGTAAAAACCACCTGTTCCGGAGCGGTTGCCCCCAGTAAACGAGCCAACTGATGGCGGGTCCGAGCCACCGTACGCTGAACCTCATCAGCTTGCTGATAATTGCTGCGACCAGCTGGAGCACCCAGATCGCGCTGATAAGCATCGGTGGCCGTGTAAACTGCCGCTGGCTTCGGCCAGCTGGTGGCAGCATTATCGAGATAAATTCGTTGTTTTTTCTCCATGTCAGCATTCTAGGAGAACGACCGAATCACTCCAACGGCCTGACCGTGCTGCGTCGGGAGTAAATTTCCCTGGGTGCCTATCTCATCGTGCGGACAGGAAGATCGCTTCAGCAGGTGGCGCTTTACCGGTGGCAAGAGCCAGTTCTTAGTGGAGCTAGAAGAAAAAAATACAATTCGCTCCCAAGTTGTGCCTCTTCCATGAGTTAAGGCCCCCAGGATCCCTTGAACTGCCACTGTTTATCGTAATTCGTTTCTATTACAGACTTTACGGTCTTTAATAGCAACTCAATCGGATCTTCGCAGAACTCTCAGCGGGGTCCGACTAGCAGGCCTGAAAGGGGCAAATAAGCACCTTTGATCTTGATTCTAGTACTTATCAGTACTACACTTGGGACGTTTCAAGCCCTTGGCTCTAGTCAGTTCTTAGGCAGGCTGCTAGCGGGGGCTGCCACGTTTTCAGGAGATCTGTAGCCATGACCAAAAAAGAGATCGTCAGAACGATTTCCGAAGAGATTGGTTTGACTCAACTGAAAACCAAGGAAATTGTCCAAAAGACGTTTGACGCCATCGTGGAAACGCTGGTAACAGAACGTCGTATTGAATTACGTAATTTTGGTGTCTTTGAGGTGAAAGAGCGGGCGGCCCGTAAAGCACGTAATCCTCGCACGGGAGCTCGGGTCGACGTACCGGCCAAGTTTGTGGTCACCTTTAAGCCTGGCAAAGAGATGGAAGAGCGCGTCAAGCATCTGGATCAGCCATCTGCAGCGGAAACTGAGGCTCCGGCTGCTTATAGCCCACCTCCAATAAGTCCAGCCCCGCAGAATCCACCTCCGTCGGACCCCTTCGGTGCTTCGGACAGCTAGCAGTTCGATCGTCAGCTGCTGCTGGCTTTGATCGCTGCCACGAGGCTTGGCGGGTTAATTCAGGTGACGTTGGGGATCTGAGTAATTCTCTTGCGTTCTACTTGAAGTCGTGTTGCAGATAATCTGCTATTTGTGTACAGATAGGCCCCCACGAGGAGACTCATCTCCTGGCCAACTTGTGCCGATAGTAAACAGGACACATTTTAGCTACCCCGTCACCCTACTCATCAAGTTACTTAGATTGTACTCATTTTGAAGCATCGCGTTCGCGGATGGACCGGTGGTTCGCAGTGTGAAGTAAGCACGAATTGCGAGCGGCTTCAAATGGTTGCAACGTATCACGGAGGATTTGTTTTATGCGTCGGATGATATACACGGCGCTATTAGGCCTCATTCTGACAACCAGTGTAGGCTGTCTGATCCCAGCGTATTCGGGAAATCGAGCACGGCGAACTCAGCAAATGATTTTCAATTCTGAAGATCAGCGTGCAATCTTGAATTTTTGGGAACGATTCTGGCACTTGGATCAGCCAGATCACATGAGTCCTCAGCGCGTACACGGTGGTGTCATCTAGCTTCGTGCTAAGCGGCCCCGATTATTGGTACCTGGTTCCGTCTGCGAGGCAACGGAATCAGCGATCTCATTGCTGCGCTGATCACCGGGGACGCGGGCCGTTCATTGAGTTGACCTGAATCGAAGACTTTCCCCGATTGTGGCTAGCGGGTCACATCGCTAGATTAGAGGGAGATGAACCTCAATCGGGAGGCAAGCCTTTCGTCGTGTTCTTTGACGGGGCTGACTGTTGATTGAGACTATTTTGGTAACCGCGAGTCTCAAGCGACCGGACGGGCAGTGGCAATAAATCCATCAGACGTCGACCTCCGTGTCCAACTGGGCCGGCTTTCTTTACCGAATCCAATCCTGGTTGCTTCGGGTACTTTTGGCTATGCCCGCGAGATGGAGCGGATCGTCGACTTATCACGACTTGGTGGCATTCTGCCCAAGACGATCACGGCCGAGCCGCGGATGGGCAACACTCCCTGGCGAACGGTAGAAACGGCGGCTGGCCTGCTCAACTCAATTGGCCTGGACAACGACGGCATTGACACCTTCATCGACCATCATCTGCCTTACCTGGCGGCTGTTGGCGCGCCGATTATCGTCAGCATTGCTGGTCGAAACATTGAACAATACGTCACCTTAGCTCGGCAACTGGAGCAGGCAACGGGAGTCGCGGCCCTGGAGTTAAACATCTCCTGTCCGAATGTCTCTGGTGGTGTCGATTACGGAACGGATCCTCAACTGTGCGGCCAGTTAGTCGCCGAGGTGCGGGCAGCCTGCCAGCTTCCCTTGCTGGCAAAACTCACACCAAACGTAACGGACATACGAGTCATGGCTCTGGCAGCTGCTGAAAATGGTGCCGACGCATTATGCCTGATCAA
>JAYGDG010000490.1:0-3101 GCA_046583015.1 Pirellulaceae bacterium
CAGGAAGAGAGGCGATTCAATCACTTCAGAGGGGCCAACGAGCGCGGCACGTCTGATAGCTCCGATCGAGACGAGTTGTTTGCTGAGGCAGACTGGCTGGAGGATGTGACCGAGGAGACGCTGCAGGATCTTTTCCCCGCAGATGCGGCAAGGAACAATTGATTGTCGGCCAATGTACCGCTACGCTATCCCCATGAACGCAATCAGCACACTCCTGCTTCTGACGCTCCCGCTGGCCGCCGCACCCCCCAAGGGTCCGGTTGTCGTGAAAGACGTGCAGGTCAAGGCCAGCGGCAAACCGATCCTTGTCTGGCCAGGGAAAGCGCCGAACGAACCGCCCGGCATTGCCGAAAAGAAGGCCTCTCCCCAAACCGGCGCCGATGGAGTCATTCGCATCCCGTATGTCGACACGCCTGAGCTAATCCATTTCCCAGCACCGGCGAATAAGAAGAATGGAACCTGTATCATCGTCTGCCCCGGTGGTGGCTACGGAAAACTCGCCTGGAACAAGGAAGGGACCGAGGTGGCAAGCTGGCTCAATACGCTGGGCGTGGAAGCCGTTGCCTTAAAGTACCGCGTGCCACGTCGCGACCGGGAAAAACCCCATCCCTGGCCCATGCAGGATTTGCACCGCTCGATTCGACTGGTCCGTTCCAAGGCCACCCAATGGAAAATCGACCCCAACCGCATCGGCATCCTGGGCTTTAGCGCCGGTGGGCACCTGGCAGTCATGTCGATTTCCCAGCAAGGCAAAGACTCCTATCCGCCCATCGATGCGATTGACAAGATCGACACGCGACCCAATTTCATGGCCTTGATTTACCCGGCTTACCTGGGCAACTCCAAGAAGGACTCCAGCAAACTCGATCCGCTGGTCAAGGTCGATGCCAAAACGCCGCCAACTTTCATTTCGATTACCCACGATGATGCCGATCGGGCTCTCTTTGCCGCCCTTTATTACGCAGAACTGCAGCGTAATCGCGTTTCTGCCGAGCTGCATATTTACAGCAAGGGTGGCCACGGCTACGGACTGCGGCCCAGTGCCAATCCGGTTTCCAGCTGGCCATCACGCCTTGAGGACTGGCTAAAAACGAGCGGTTGGCTAACGCCCTAGGTCAACCAGCAGTATTTAACACTCAACGTCTCGATAGCAACCATGGGCCTGCCGAGAGGGCAAGTTTAACCCGTCTAGCCGGTTTAACCGCACTTGGCCCCTGGTGTCGCCATTGACCACGGCGGGCTACGCATGCTACAGTAGATGCTTACGATTTTAGTGCGAGAACAAAACGATTTTTTTGTGTTCCTTCGCTTCCGCGACTGATCCTCTTGCCTCCAATCCTGCTGCTGACCCGTGGGTGCGTTTCCCATGCCAACATCCCGCAGCTATCAGTCGCTTCAACTCGAGCCAATGACAACCGGCCACGAGTTCCTCGCCTGAGTTCGTTTTTATTGAAAGCATGTTAGTACACCATTATGACGTTTGAATCTCTCTCTCTCTCTAAATCACTACTTCGTAGCATCGCTTCTGCTGGCTATCACCAACCAACACCCATTCAGCAGCAAACGATCCCGCCTGCCCTCAAGGGACATGACGTGGTCGGCTGTGCACAAACAGGTACCGGCAAGACTGCTGCCTTCGCACTTCCCACGCTCCAACGACTGATGGAGTCAGCAAACCGACCGACCACCGGCGCCGCAAAACGCCGTCAGCGATCCGGTCGTCGCGTGATTCGGTCCCTGATCCTTTCTCCCACCCGCGAATTGGCGGCACAGATCGGCGAGAGCCTGGTGACTTACGGCACCTTTAGCGGGCTCAAATACACCGTCATCTACGGTGGTGTCAAACAGCATTCACAGGTAAAAGCCCTGCAACAAGGTGTCGACATCCTGGTGGCAACGCCCGGTCGCTTACTCGACCTGATCAACCAGGGCTTTGTCCATCTCGAAAACGTAGAAATCCTCATCCTTGATGAAGCCGACCAAATGCTCGACATGGGATTCATCAACGACCTGCATAAGATTGTTGCCGAGGTACCGGATGACAGGCAGACACTCATGTTCTCCGCAACGATGCCTTCCGAGATCCGCACCCTGGCGAGACAATGGCTACGGCGTCCGACCGAGGTCCAACCCACACCAGAGGCTTCCACGCCCGACCTGGTCTCCCAGCTGGTCTACTACGTCGAACGCAAGAACAAGCAGAAGGTGGTAACCCAGTTGTTAATGAACCCGGAACGAAAAAAGACCTTGATCTTCTCCCGCACCAAGCGTGGTGCCGACAAGATTGCCCGCCGACTAACACGGGATGGAATTTATGCACTTTCTATTCATGGCGACAAAACCCAAGCGACTCGCCGCTCGGTGATGCAAAAATTCGGTTCCAAGCGTCCCCCGGTGCTGGTGGCCACCGACCTAGCTTCCCGCGGCCTGGATTTTTCGGACATTTCGCATGTAATCAATTACGACCTGCCAAACACTCCCGAAGTCTACGTGCATCGCATCGGTCGCACGGCCCGTGCCGGGGCCTCCGGAAAAGCGATCACCTTGTGCAGCAGTGATGAACGACCGCAACTACGGCTCATCGAAAAGCTAACCGGCCAACGGGTTCCATTAGAAAAAGCACCGATGGCCTCGCACGAGCTACGAGCGATGACCGAAAAACCAGAATCCGCTGAGGGGGAAGCGGCTGCCAGCCCAAAACAAGCCGGGCAGGGGAAAAAATCACGTTCTCCGAAGTGGCGAGCACGCAAGAAAACCAAATCATCGCGAGGATCGACAACGAATTCTTCCAGCCGGCGTAAAGGTGGCCAGGGATCCCGAAAAAAGAAGAAAGAGGGCAAGCAAGTCGCGGTTAGCAGCTAACCGATTTGCTCGCAAGAGCTCTTACCACTACCATAGTGTAGAATGCATTACCGACCGCATCACTCTGAGAGTTTTGAGTCCGTTTTTTATTCGTTTGGCCTGCCAGCTTCAACCTAGTGGTAAACCTATTCATGCCCGAACAACTTGTCTTAACTCCAGCTGAGCGAGCCGCCTTGCGGGCCTTCCAGACGTACCTGGCAACTCCCGAGCAAATGATCTGCTTCTTCGGTCCTACACTC
>JAYGDG010000502.1:0-16254 GCA_046583015.1 Pirellulaceae bacterium
TTCCTGGAACGGGTGGAACTGGTTGACCAGGTGCAAAGGACGGTCGAGGAGGTTTTTGGCCAACAAGGTAAAGACATCATCGGACACGGAATGTCCGCGGTCACATTTACTCCGGATCTGCCAGCGCCGGCAGCTCGTACCCAGCGTTACGCCGTGAACGGGTTGCTGGAACGCAATCGGGGACGGTTGCTCGAGGAAGATTACCTGGCCCTGGGGGCTGCTAGCGACCAGGCAGCCGAGGCACCGGACAGCGAATTGTGGCGTGTTGGGTTAAGGCTGGGAGCTCTCAACGATGTGGATTACGGCGAGTTTTTTCACCAGTTAAAAACGGTCGTTGAACCCATCCTGGCGGCTTACCGCTTCCGCGACACATTCTTGCAGCAAATCGAACAACAATCGATTAAGACAGGGCAAGCTGATCCCAATGCATATCGTTCGCCGAATGTCTTTTTTGACGGCAACCGGATACTCGTACTTGGCGTGGATCCCAGCCAGTCCCTGACTGAAATGGTCACCAAGGAAACTGAAATGGTCACCAAGGAAAACGACCCGCAAGCTTTGAAACGCTTGCAGTTGACCATTTTTGCTCGCACGCTCAATGATTTGCTGCTGGTCAAAGGATTCAGCAACGACCGGCGGTTACCTCATCCATTACTTTGGATCGATACCAACAATCCAAAGCACCGGGAATCGCTGTCCAAGATGAAACCGGAGACTTGGGACAAGTACTTGCAGGGATTTAATCACGTTATCGTTCTTGATGACCAGCAATTAAAGTTAGCAAGTGGTCCACCCGTTCAGCTGGCAGATTTCAAGGGGAGCGAAAAGCAGTTGGTTCATCGCCTGGTGGGAATGGATTTAGAGACGATTAACTGGGAACAGCTGGCAACCGTCAAGACCAGCGTCATGCCGGGACAGGGACTCAAGGTTATTTACACGGGTGTTGTGCCGATTGTCTTTAAGGCACAGCGAACCCTCCTTACCAGTTTGATCGAAAGTATCGCCTGGGCATTCGTGATGATTGCCGTTGTGATGATGGTGCTGTTGCGTTCCGGTCGCGTTTCTGCAAAGAACTTGCTGAATGTGCGTGGTGGCATGCTGTCGATGTTACCCAATGTGTTTCCCGTTGTTGTTATTTTTGGCATTATGGGGCACCTCAGAATCATGGTGGACATTGGTTCCATGATGACGGCCAGCGTGGCAATGGGGGTTGCTGTCGATGACACGATTCACTTCTTGACCTGGTTTCGAGGAGGGATTTTGCAAGGAAAGAGTCGGCGGGAAGCGATCATGCTGGCCTACGATCGCTGTGCCGGAGCGATGACCCAGACAACTTTGATTGGCGGGTTGGGTCTAAGCGTTTTTGCCTTCAGTACGTTTACCCCGACGCAGCGATTTGGTGTCATGATGCTGACCTTGCTGGTCGCTGCACTGGTGGGAGACCTGGTCTTCTTACCTGCCCTGTTGGCTAGTCCACTGGGTAAGTACTTTTGCCCGAAACAGCCGCCTTCGGCGAAGGCCCCTGGTTTGGTGGAGGAACCGCAGGAATCAGCCCTTGAATCTGCCAGTGATGTGGGACAAACGCCTCACAGTGGTATTCGTTCGAAGCAGGGGGAACCGTTACGGTTGCGACGCGACCGTGGTCACCAGGGGCCACCTAAGTGATCCTCTATGCTGCGCTAGCGGTGCGCAAAGTGAACTCGTTTTTGATCGATTCCAGTGCCCGCAGCTGACTTATTCAGCCTGCTTGACGATAACCGCCGTGGCTTGGCCCGAGGTTGAGTAGTTGAGCATCAGAACCGTCGCTGACTTATGCGTTTGTGCTGGTTCAGCGATGACCTGGACCGGACAGGCAGGGTCAGGGAACTGGTAGTTGAGTGTGTGAGGAATTGTGCTGGAGGGTAAGCTCAGGACGCTGGCAGCCATTTCGACAGCGCCACTGCCGGCCCCCAGATTACCGAACTGGCTCTTTAAGGCAGTCACGGGGGTTTGGTCCAAGCAACGTTTAATGGCCCGCGCTTCAATGACATCTCCCTTGATTGTGCTGGCTCCGTGTGCATTAACATAGCCAATTTCACGGTTGGATTCGGGCAACTGGTTGGTTGCCTGCTGGATTGATGCACAGATAGCGTTTTCCAGTGCATCCGGCGTTGTAGCGCCGGCACAGGTGTTGCCGTATCCACCAATGACGCCCAGGATGTTTGCGCCACGAGCGCGTGCAGAGTCGGCACGTTCGAGGATCAAGGTTGCGCCTCCTTCCCCGTTGACCGTTCCGTCGCGTTGCTGATCAAAGGGGCGCGAAGCTGACTGGGGATCTTCTTTGCGTTGAGAAACGTTCTCTTGCCCGCGATAAAGCATCTGGGTGATTCCCAATCGCGAACCGACTCCACCAGCAATCATGATATCCGCCTGCCCACGTTGAATTACCATGACACTTTCGATGATCGCCAGCAAACTGGAAACATCAGACATCGTAATGGAGTTGCTGTGGCTGCGAGCATCGTGTCGTATGCCGACATGACAGGCGGTCATGTTCGGAAGATACTTAAGTAACCACAAGGGATACATGTTGTGCATCGCTTGATGGCCCCAGTGTTCATATTGAAACTGACCTTCCTCGAGGCAACCTTCGACGGCATCAGCCAGATCAGCGGCTTCTCCGTAAAGCATTTCGTTACCAAAGACAACGCCCAGTCGGTCCGGATCCGTTTGCCCCGGTTCGAGGCCCGCATCTTGCATTGCCAGTTCTGCAGACGCGCAACCCAGTTGAATTACCCGGCACATCACTTTGAGACTCTTGCGCGGTTTGACGTAGGCCTTGCCTTCGAAGTCGTCGATTGAGCCACCAAACCCGGAAGCGAGTAGCTCAGCTCCAGAAAAATCAAACGGTTTGATACCACTGATACCATCTTTAAGAGACTCACAGAAGGCGTCATTTCCAATGCCAATTGGACTGACAACTCCTATTCCGGTGATAACAACTTCACAATTCTGATTCATTGTCGTTCGTTAAACAACTCCTGGGTTGCGACGTATTCTCAACGGCTAATTATCAAAATCGTGGTTGCTGACGATGCCAGCCAGGAAACCAAGTTACCGCTTGGCGTCTGGGCAGGTATTCGAATTACTTGCAAGGTCATGGTCAGGGAGCGGAACATTCGATTGTGCCACGATTTTGCAATTAAGTGAAGATGCTTAGAGAGAAAGTTAAGCAGCAGTGAAGCTGAATTGTGAAGAAAAGGTACTTCATAACGGTGATTCGGAAAAAGACGATTACTCACCGGTCCAGATCAAAAAGCCGGTAGGTTTTGTTTAGTTTCGCCCCACCTCGTTGAAGTGTTTTGTAAGAGAGATGGTTAGACTCCAGCACCCAGGAGAATTCGACCTCTTCAAGACCCCAATCAAGGACATCCTGTCGAAGCCTTGAGAGGACCGTCACACCCAATCCCCACCGCTGGTATTCTGGAATGACATTGGTACTCAAAATGCGAGCATTTTTGATGGCTTTACGGTTGCTGAGCAGTCGCAGGAAGCCGAACGGGAACAACCGCCCGTCGATTTGCTTGATGCGAGGATTGTAATCCAGCAGGCCAAAAGCGACGGCGACGGGCCGGCCATCGACTTCTGCCATCGTGGTCAGTTCCGGAGCAATGAGTTGCCGGAGTCCCTTACTCATGTGTTCCATTTCACGCTCGGAGAGTGGGGTGAATCCCCAGGTATTCACCAAGGACTGGTTGTAGATATCGAGAAAAGCGCGGACTTCCTGTTTGAATCGCTTGGGATTAATCCTCCTCATCTTGACGTTAAATCGCTCGGCCGCAGCAGCTGCAATGATTTCCAGTTTTTCGTCCAGCGTTTCGAGCATTTTAACATGGCCCCAAAACGCGTACAGGTCTTGGGTTTTCTCGAAACCATAGTCTCTGATCAACTGCTCGTAATAAGGGTGGTTGTAAGGCATCATGAAAAAGGGTGAGCTGTCGAACCCATCAACCAGCAATCCGCATTCGTAGTTAAGTGATGGATTGACCGGGCCGCGAAGTTGCCGGATGCTGTATTGATCAAGCCAGTGCATCACCGCATCAAACAGTCCACTTGAAACCTCTGCGTCGTCGACCGATTCATAGAACCCAAAGAAACCGCGGTTCTCCTTGTACCGACGGTTGTGTTCACGATTGATAATGCCCAGGATCCTGCCACACGGTTCCCCATCCCGCGTAGCCAGGAAAGCCTGCCGCTCGTTGTTGTCGTAAAACGGGTGAGGCTTGAATCCCACTAGCTCCTTCTGGTTCACCCGCAAGGGAGGAATCCAGTGAGGACTGTCTTTGTAGAGTTTCCAGGGAAGTTCGAGAAACTGCTTTTTTTCACGACGCGTTGTGACGGCTTTAATTTCAACAGCAGACATGGTGTAAATGAATTATCAAAAAGGTGACACGGTAATTCATCCAATTCCGGTAACTGGTTGAACGCCGCGTTGATCAGTAGTGATGGAAAAGTAAGGTTCGCCACGTTCCGGGCTGATCCAGACCATGGCAGTACCATCTCCCCTCAAAGTGGCTGATCCGATTATACTATGCAAATGTCGCTTTAATGAATGCCCCGAAGATTCTGGGGTCAGTTGTTGCCGGGCGAGAAATGGCCAGGGAGTTGGGAGGACTATGCAGATTTTGGTGACCGGGGCGACCGGATTACTAGGGAATAATGTGGTTCGAGAACTACTGGCCCGTCAGATTCGCCCCCGGGTTTTAGTTCGTGAAACAAGTGACCCACGCCCGTTAGAGGGGCTTGAGGTGGACCTGGTTTATGGTGATATCCGTGATGCGGCTGCTGTCGAGGCGGCTTGCCAGGGAGTTGATGTTGCTGTCCATGCTGCGGGTTACGTGAAAATTGGCTGGTCGGATCGGGAACTTCACCAGGCCATCAACGTGGATGGAGCACGCAACGTGGCGACGGCCATCCATCAGCAAAAGGGACGCCTGGTCCATGTCTCCACCGTCAATACGCTGGGTGTCGCTGCGCCAAACCAGGTTGCGGACGAAGAATCGATCAAGCAGCCAATTCTTCTTTGCCCCTATGTTGAGTCGAAACGAACTGCAGAAGATGAAATACGGCAACTGGTCGAAGCGGGGCTCGACGCGGTCATTGTGCAGCCAGCGTTTATGCTTGGCCCCTGGGACTGGAAACCTTCCTCCGGTGCGATGTTGTTAGAGGTGGCTCGTCGTTTTATGCCATTTGCACCCCGTGGTGCCATGAGCCTGTGTGATGCACGTGATGTTGCCCAAGGCATCCTGGCCGCGATCGATCGTGGTACTTGTGGTCGTAATTATATCCTGGCTGGCCACAATATGAGTTATCTCGAAAGCTGGCAACTGTTCGCTAAGATTACCGGTACCCGAGCACCCTGGATGCGGGCTGGTCCGTTGGGAGTGCGAGGGGTTGGAATAATGAATGATCTGATTGCGAAAATTACCGGTAGAGAATCCGAACTGAACTCCGCGGCAACACGACTTTCCGGCATGTTTCATTGTTTTAGTAGTGAGCGGGCCCAAACCGAACTTGGCTACCAGATACGAGCCGTTGATACGATTGTCGAGGATGCCTGGCAATGGTTTTGTGACCAGGGCTATGTGTCATGAGCTTCCGGTCAGTGTGCAACTGCCGGTAGGCTGCCTGATTCGTTCGACAGCGAAGGCCAAGAAGCTGACTGATCTGGCCTGCGGATTGGCTTATGGGATGTCTTGGAGTTGGTTTTTTAGCTATCAGCAAGGTCGGGTAAAGCCTCATAAGTAACATGATTAAAATGGTTTACAGTCGATTCCTGGAGAGGCTGAATTTTCCTTTAGTGGCTTGTCCGAATTTGGCCGATAGGTAAGATAAGATTGTACAAATCAATCGGTTTTGATACGATTATCGCCGATTACCATTAGCCTGATGGGCCGTGTTGGATGAGGCCCGCGTAAGTTTGGTGACTTAACGACAGGAGTACGCTGATGTTGACGATCTTGGGTCGGTCTTCTCGCCGCAATGAATTTTGTGATGGTGCTTCCCGCCGAGATTTTCTCAAGATTGGCGGACTGACCATGGGAGGCTTAACGCTGCCGCAGTTACTGCGAGCAGAATCACAGTCTGGCATTGGTCGATCACACAAGGCAATCATCAACATCTTTTTACCTGGTGGACCTCCTCATCAAGACATGTGGGATCTCAAGCCCGATGCGCCGTCCGAGATTCGAGGTGAGTTCCAACCGATCAAGACGAATGTTCCGGGTATCGAGATTTGCGAATTGTTTCCCAAGATCGCTGCCATGATGGACAAGTTTGTACCGATTCGTTCGATCGTGGGTGCCACCGGTGGCCATGCTTCTTTCCAGGCGATGACCGGCTATGCACCCGCTAACCCTCCGGTGGGTGGCTGGCCTTCGATGGGTGCCTGGATTTCCCGAGTTCAGGGTCCAGTGAGGCCGACGATTCCTCCGCACGTGAGCCTGTTCTACAAGACGGGGCATGGACCCTGGGGCGATCCGGGTAACGGTGGTTTCCTGGGCATGAAACATGCGCCGTTCCGACTCGTTGGCGGCAAGAACGAAACCAGTAAAACAGAAAACATGGTACTCCAGGGAATCACCCTCGATCGTCTCAAGAACCGCAACCAGTTGTTAGCCTCGTTGGACACCATTCGTCGCGAGGTGGATCGTACCGGAGCGATGGACGGGCTCGATGCCTTCACACAGCAGGCCATTGGTATTTTGACCTCTTCCCAGTTAGCGGAAGCCTTGGATATCAGCAAGGAAGATCCCAAGCTGGTAGAGCGGTATGGTAAGGGTGATCCCACCTTCCGTGCGGATGGTGCCCCTAAGATGACAGAGAATTTCCTGATTGCCCGGCGCTTGGTAGAAGCTGGAGCACGCTGTGTCTCGCTCAACTTTAGTCGTTGGGACTGGCACGGTGGTAATTTCAGTCGTGGGCGCCAGGATATGCCGATGTTGGATCGTGCTACCTCAGCACTGGTACAGGATCTCTATGATCGTGGGATGGACCGCGATGTGTCGGTAGTTGTCTGGGGTGAGTTTGGCCGCACACCGAAAATCAATAAGAACGCTGGTCGCGATCACTGGCCACGTGTTTCCTGTGCATTGCTCGCCGGTGGTGGGATGCGTACTGGACAAGTGATCGGGGCGACGAATCGATTGGGCGAATACGCTACGGATCGCCCCACAACGTTCGCAGAAGTACTTGCCACCCTCTATCAAAACATGGGTGTCAACCTGAGAGCGATTCGCGAGTTTGATTTGCGCGGACGCCCATACTATCCAATTCCAGAAGGCGTCAAGCCGATGCCGGAATTGATCTAAGGACAGGTGTCCGAAGAGGATTGGGCCGGAAGTCTTTTCACGGCACCACTGGTTTTCTCGCTACCCGGACCATGGTCTATTAGTAGGGCTTAGGGAGTTCTAGAACAGCCGGACGTAGTGACCGCTGGTTGCCAGAAGTATTCCAACTTGGGGGAGAAATCGGATGAAACGTAGCGTCATAATGGCCCTCGGAATCTGGTGTGTGGGTTTGACCCTGGTGACATCTCTCTGGGCGGGCAAGGCCGATGGACGGCTTGATATCTACTGGATTGATGTCGAAGGGGGAGCAGCAACACTGATCGTGACTCCTCAAAATGAAACGGTGCTAATTGACACGGGCAATCCCGGAATTCGAGATCCAGATCGAATTGTCCAGGTGGCGACGCGGGTAGCCAAGGTCAGAAGTATCGATCACTTGATCGTGACGCATTATCACCGCGATCACTACGGAGGTGCAGCCACACTGGCCACGCTCTTGCCCATCGGTACGGTTTATGACAACGGCCGTTTTGAAGGGATGCCAGATGATCCGGGTAAGGCCTATTTCACGTTCAAGTGTAAAGACCGTAAAGTGATCCGCCCCGGAGACGTGTTACCGCTCAAACAAGCGTCCGCGAAACTGCAGTTGCAGTGCCTGGTGGCACAAAAGAAATTCATTCCGGCAATCCCGGGTGCTGCTGCCAATAAGCAAGTTTGCGGAGAGGCCAAGTCCAAGAATCGGGATGGTTCGGACAATGCCAACAGCGTTGTTGTGAAACTCAGCTTTGGGAAGTTTCGATTCTTCGATGCTGGTGATTTGACTTGGAACCAGGAAACGCGACTCGTTTGTCCCGTGAATCTCGTCGGCCAGGTGGATGTGTACCAGGTGACTCATCATGGCCTGGACAGCAGCAATAACCCGCTTGTTTTGCGCAGCTTGCAGCCCCGCGTGGCGATCATGAACAACGGTGTTACCAAGGGATGTGCCCCGGAAGTGTTTGCCAATTTAAAGGGAACCAAGTCGATCCAGGCTATTTACCAGATGCACAAGAACCTGCGTCCCGATGGTGTCACCAATAACACTCCCGATGCCTATATCGCCAATGTCGAGAAGGACTGTAAGGCCCACTACATCAAGCTGTCGGTTGCCCCCAATGGGACCTCCTACCAGGTTTCGATCCCGGCCCAGGGGCATCAAAAGACCTACCAAACGAAACAGCAATAAGTCGTTTTTGCCAGCAGGCAAGAGTTTTCCTGCTGGCCTTTGCTTGCCAAACGACTTGGAAAGCTTTGCTTGTTGGCTGGTGCCGGTTACACTGGTGGTGTTGTATGTGAATTGAACAACGAGTTGCTGTTTGCCAGTTGATTAATCAATTGATAATGACAAACCACAGAATAACGAGGAGTAGATCGATGACGCGAGTGATTTCCCTTTGGACGTTGACGTTGGTAATGCTGGCTGGTCTGCAGATTCAGGCTGCTGAACCGCTGCAAGCGCTGATTATTGAAGGTCAGAATAATCACGGGGTTTGGCCGAAGACGACCAAGATGATGAAACGTTACCTGGAAGAGACCAAGCTGTTTCATGTCGACGTGGCGACCACGGCCAAGAAGGGGACGGATCCGACTTTCAAGCCAAGCTTTTCCAAGTATTCCGTCGTTATTTCCAACTACAACGGAGCCCCCTGGCCGAAAGAGACCCAGCAAGCGTTCGTGGAATACGTTCGTGCAGGAGGTGGTTTCGTCGTGGTGCATGCCGCCAACAATGCCTTCGGTAACTGGAAAGAATACAATGAAATCATCGGCCTCGGTGGCTGGGGTGGGCGAAGCGAGGAATCAGGACCTTACGTCTATTTCAACGATCAGGACAAGCTGGTGCGTGATGAGTCGAAAGGCCGTGGTGGACACCATGGACCGCAGCACCCGTTTTCCATCATCGTACGAGACGCGAAACATCCAATTACCGACGGAATGCCAAACCACTGGTTGCACGTGAAAGATGAGTTGTATGACCTGCTCAGAGGTCCCGCCACCAATATGCATGTGCTGGCTACCGCCTACGCGGACAAGGCCAAGGGAGGCACTGGCCGCCATGAACCCATGATCTTTACCGTCACTTATGGGAAGGGACGCGTCTTGCATACACCGATGGGACATGGTGACTATTCCCAGGAGTGTGTTGGTTTTATTGCAACTTTGCAGCGTGGCTGCGAGTGGGCTGCCACAGGGAAAGTGACCCTGCCCTTACCCAAGGATTTTCCCACGGCGGACAAAATCAGTCAGCGCAAATTTGTTCCCTAGCTCCGATTGCTGCTTTCCGATTTGATTTTGGGGGTCTGAATGGTCATGCGAATGCAAGGGACTTTTTCCATGCTGCTGGCATGCATGTTCCTGGCGCAGATCGTTTCGACCCTACCGGCAGTAGAACCGGCGAAACCGCCTGCGCCGGTCGCCAAGTGGACCTTCGACAAGGAGTCGAAGGAGAAGGCCTTGGGGGTGGTTCGTTTTGACGGGGACGGTCCACGATCACCCGTCTATCCAGGATTTGCTGCGGATAACAGGGCCCTGGTGCTAGACGCGCCTGCCTGGCTGCGTATTGCAGACGACAAAGAAGAGAGTCGATTTGACTTTGATAATGGTGATGCGATTACGCTGGAAGCCTGGGTTAAACCTGCTTCGTTTACCGGCGAGCACGTTTATATCATCTCAAAGGGACGTACGGAGGCCAGCGGAGCCAAGGGAATTAACCAGAACTGGGCCTTGCGACTGAGGAAGCAAAAGGGACTGACGGCCCTTAATTTTCTCTTTCGTAGTCGTGCTGATGCCCAGATGCCAGGTGACTGGCATCGTTGGACCTCCACCACAGGCCTGACAGCAGGCAGCCGCTGGCATCACATTGCCATCAGCTACCAGTTTGGGAAACCTGAGAGCATCCGTGGATATCTCGATGGGAAGCAGGTCAAGGGAAAGTGGGACATGGGCGGCGCTACGACACGCCCGCCCGTTGTTGACAATGATGAAGTTCGTATCGGCTCGGCCTATGGGGGCCTGCGAACTGTCTCTTTTCACGGGTCACTTGATGATATTGCCATTCATCGGCGGATTGTCCCGGCAGAGGAACTGAAATCACGTTTCCAGTGGGATCCTCCGAAGCAGGAGCCACCCCGGATCCCACGCGGCAAGGTAGTTGTTCAGTTATTTGGACCGATCAATAGTACCGCTGAGTTTCCACGCTATCTGGAGTCTCCTTTATATCAATGGCAGCAGCAGGAAGTGGCTTTTATACGTTTGCCCCACAAATATGACTCCTGGGGTGTTCGCGAAGACTGGGGACAGACAGTCCTGATGAAAGCATGGTCGGAAATTGAACTGCCAGCGGGTGAATACCAGTTGCTGGCGCGTTCAAGAGGCAGGTCGCGGCTTTCCATCGATGGCAAGGTCCTGCTGGAGACGGCGGAGCAGAAAGGTCGCGGGAGTGCCCACAACGAGGTGGACGACTTGCCGGCGGTCCCGGTAGCCGGCATGCGACCACACTGGATGAATGACAAGGAGACGGTGGCTCCGTTTACCAGTCGCGGAGGCCGGCATCGTGTGTTGTTTGAAGCCATCGTAGGGGGGCCCAGCTTTCGCCTGGAAGTGGGAGAATCGCTTGTTGCCATTGCGCGACCCAACGAGATGTTTCATATTCTTTCTGAGGATCTTGCGTATCCGCTTACCGACCAGGGCTGGCTTGCCTTCTTCGAGTCGCAACGTGATGCACTGAGAAAACTTGATCAGCGGAATCGCCAGCAGGCCAACCAGCAACAGGCATCCTATTGGGATCGTCGCCACGAACATGCGCGGCAGACCCTGTTGAGAAAGCCCGGGTCATCCAGTATCGACCAGCTCATTGCAGCAGGAATTGCCCGTCGCAACGACCAGTCGGCCAAGGCAGTCAAAGCGCGACCGGATGACCAGTTTTACCGACAACAAGTGGAACCAATCTTGCGATCCCACTGCTTTCGTTGCCACGTCGACAAGCAAAAAGGAGAGCTTTCGATGAAAAGTCGCCAGCGATTGTTACAGGGCGGGGCTTCGGGGTTGCCGGCAGTGGTACCGGGAAAACCTGACAAGAGTTACCTGTTCGAGTTAATTAATGCTGCTGCGGACCAGCAGCACATGCCACCCAAGGGAGCGGGGCTTGATGCCAAGGAAAAAGAGACGCTCAAGCGTTGGATCGCTGAGGGAGCGGTGATGACACCGCCGTCTTCAGACACCATCCGGCTCACGCCAGTTGTCGACGATTACACGTTCCTGCGACGAATTTTTATTGATACGGTCGGTGTGCCACCAACGCTGGCAGAAGCCAAGGGATTCCTCCAGGACAATTCTGCCGGACGGCGGGAACGGCTGGTCGATCGGTTGCTCCAGGACCGACGTTGGGCTGACAATTGGGTTGGCTACTGGCAAGATGTCCTGGCCGAGAATCCTAACTTGCTTAAACCTAAGTTGAATAACACGGGTCCTTTCCGCTGGTGGATTCACGAAGCACTGGTCGATAACAAACCGATCGATCGTTTTGCGACCGAGTTGATACTGATGCGCGGCAGCACCTGGGGAGGCGGTTCGGCAGGGTTTGCCATCGCTTCGGAGAACGATGTTCCGATGGCTGCCAAGGCCCACGTGGTTGCTTCGGCCTTTCTCGGTGTCAACATGAAGTGTGCCCGTTGTCATGATGCCCCCTACCATCGCTGGAAACAGAGTGACTTGTTTCACCTGGCAGCCATGCTGGACCGCCAGCAGATCAAGTTGCCCACTACCAGTACGGTGCCAGCAGCTTTCTTTGAAAAGCAGCAACGTGAGCCTCTGATCGAGGCGACGCTCCGTCCCGGAAGCGTGCTGGCAGCGCAATGGCCTTTCCAGGCGATCAAGGCACCCCTCACCGAAGACCTGTTGATTCGGAAGGAGGATACCAGGGAAAGGCTGGCTGCTGAAATTACCGCATCTCGCCGCTTTGCAGAGGTCATTGCCAACCGCCTGTGGGCACGCTTGATGGGCCAGGGGCTGGTTGCGCCAGTCGATGATTGGGAAGACAATCCAGCAAGCGATCCTCAATTGCTGGCTTTGCTGGCCGACGAACTGATTCGCCATGATTATGACCTCAAGGAACTGGCTCGCGTCATCTTTGCTAGCCAGGCTTACCAGCGAACAGCAATCGACCTGCCAAACGGTGTGCAGCCGTATTTCCAGGGGCCTTATCGGCGCCGGTTGACTGCTGAGCAAATTGTGGACAGCGCCTTTCACTCGGTAGGACAGCAGATGAAGACCGAACCGCTGACGCTGGACATTGAGGGAACTTATAGTGCCGATCGTTTCTTGCACTTTGGGTTTCCGCAGCGAGCCTGGGAGTTCACCACGATGGGTAACGAGCGGGATCGGCCGAGCCTGGCGATTCCCCGTGTGCAGGCCGTGGCCGACGTGCTCAAGGCGTTTGGATGGCGAAATGCCCGCCCCGAGCCGACATCGGAAAGGGAGCAGACGCCGAACTTGATCCAGCCGGGTGTCCTGGCTAATGGGACTGTCGGTGTCTGGCTGACGTGCCTGAGCGATGACAGTGGAATCACGAAGATGGCATTGGAATCCAGATCGGTTGAGTCGCTAGTGGATGATTTGTTTTTGAGACTGTTGACACGGTTGCCAACCCCAGTCGAGAAAGAACAATTCGTGGCTGAGTTGACCGTTGGATATGCCGATCGCGTGGTGCCCAAAGATCAGCTTCCGCCCGCCCCAGAGCCCAAGCGATATCGCTATGTTTCCTGGTCCAATCACCTCAGCCCCGATGCCAATTCGATCAAGATCGAGTTGCAGAAAGTTGCTCGTCGTGGTGATCCACCGACGCGATTTTTGCGGTCAGCATGGCGAGAACGAATGGAAGATGCGGTCTGGGCGCTGTTCAATAACCCCGAGCTAATTCTGGTTCCCTGAGCTGTCAGGCGAGATAGAAACGATGACAACAACGAGATTAACCGTGAAACTCAATCGCCGCACTTTCCTGCAGGCTTCCACAGCCATGGCAGCTTCCGGACTGGCGTTGCCGGCCCTGGCCAGCGAATCTCCAGCGAACACCGTGAAGATGGGAAAAGCCGAACACTGCATCATGATCTGGCTCGGTGGTGGCATGGCCCATATTGATACGTTTGATCCCAAGGCCATGGGAGATGCAAAGGCAAAGAAAGCCGGGTCGTACTATCGATCGATTGAGACCGTGGTACCAGGCATCCAGGTTTGCGAACACCTTGCCGAGACCGCGAAAGTGATGGACCGCGTTACGGCCTTACGCACCATTCACCACAATGTTATCGATGAACATGGTGCAGCAACGAATCGCATGCACACGGGGCGACCGACGAGTGGAACGGTGCAATATCCTTCCCTGGGTTCGATGATCGCGCATGGACGGGGCGCAGTCCAGGAAGGTGTGCCGGCCTACATGCTGATCGGATATCCGAACTTGACACGAGGTCCCGGGTTCCTGGGACAGGAGGCTGGCTACGTATACCTGACTGATCTAAAGACAGGTCCCGCAGGACTGGCTCGGCCCGAAACGGTTGACGTGGCACGGCAGCAGCGGCGAGAAAAACTGCTGCGGTCTGTTCGCTTAACCGGCAAGTCACGATTCAAGAACGACGGGCTGTTTCGAGGCTACGATGAGGCATTGGCTGAAAGCCTGCGGTTGTCCGGGCCGAATTTCATGCGGGTCTTTGATCTCAAGAGCGAGTCGGCAGATTTGCGAGAAAGCTACGGATCCGAGTTCGGCCAACGCTGCTTACTGGCCCGTCGACTCTGTGAATCGGGAGTTCGCTTTATCGAAGTTTCGCACAATATGAATTTTCGCAACGGGACCGGCTGGGATACGCACAACCAGGGACAACTCAAACAACACCTGTTAATCCAGGAACTGGACCGTGGCCTGAGTGCCCTGATCCGGGACCTGGAGTCTCGCAAGATGCTCGACAAAACGCTGATCATCATCAACTCTGAATTTGGCCGTCCGGCCCAGTTTGATTCAGGCGGTGGACGAGGGCATTACTCCAAGTGTTTTAGCATGGTGCTGGCCGGTGCTGGACTCAACCACTGTGGTGGCTATGGAAGTAGCAATGAACTGGCCATGGAGATCGTGGATAAACCAGTTTCGGTGCCCGATGCGTTTGCTACCATCCTGGCGACAATGCAAATTGATCCAAATAAGAATCTTTATGACGGAGATCGTCCGGTTCCGATCACCGATCAGGGGTCCGTGATCACCGATTTGCTTTCTTAGGTTTTTTCACGTTCTGTAATCGACTGCGGTATTCCGGTCGCCTGCTCCAGGCAGCAAAATACGGTTCGTATCCTTTGACCGTTGTCCAGAAACGCGGCTCCGGTTCACCGGCGTTCACTTTGCCTGCCGGGTAATCCTTACCAGCAAAGCTCCCTGCCATCGATTGTTGCCAGGCTTTCATGGCTGCTTGCATCCGTTTGGCAACGGCCGGTTCCTTTTGCATCAGGTTCGTTGTTTCCCGGGGATCATCGGCCAGGTTGTAAAGCTCGAAATTCTTGGGCCCTTTGTCTCGTTGTTTGCCCACGTGCAACAACTTGTAGTTGTTGTCCAACAAGGCCGTGTTTCCGAAACAACTAAAGGGAATCGGTTTCTTTCGTGCACCTAGCTCCCGGGTTAAGAGCCCTTTGAGACTGATGCCATCCTGCGGCTGTAGCATGACCGAGTCGGGTAATCCCACGATTTCAGCGATGGTCGGAAAAATGTCCATGGTGACTGCTGGAAATTGTGTGACGCGTGGTTTATTGATCGAAGCCGGCCACTCGATGATCGCAGGCACGCGCAGGCCACCTTCGTACAGGCTGCCTTTGAAGCCTCGCAGGCCACCGACTGTTTCCGGCGTGATCTTGGGCAAACCACCATTGTCACTGCAAAACCAAAACAGCGTATTATCGGCGATCTTTAAGTCGCGCAGTCCTTTGCGTAGCGCACCAATGCTGCGGTCCATCGCTACCAGTTCACCGTAGTGATTCTGCGAGTTAGCATCCAGGTCGGCGAAGGTTCCCTTGTCTGCAGCGGCTGCCATCCAGGGCGAATGAGGCGTTCCGTACCAGATCACGGTAAACGAGGGTTTTTCCTCGGCAGCTTGGGCGCCGATGAACTTGAGTGCTTCGGTGACGATGATTTCCGAGGAATCACCTTTGAATTCAATAAACTTGCCCTGCCGACTCATGATCGGATTGCGATCAAAGAAGTTGGTGACCGACAGCCATTGGCCAAAGTCAAAGACCCCGGGATGGTGGGTGTCGCTGGCAAACATCGGTACGCCCGGACCACGCATGCCATTGAGATGCCACTTGCCGAAGTGACCGGTGGCGTAACCGGCCTTTTGCAGCGCCGAGACGATCGTTTGTTCTTGTCGGCGCAGTGCGTAACCGTGGCTTTCGACCCCGGTTCGCATGTTGGAGCGTCCGGTCAGCACGCTGGCCCGTGTCGGGGAGCAGACCGGTGCCCCGGCGTAAAAGCGATCAAACCGTAAACCGACAAGTGCCATGGCATCCAGGTGAGGTGTTTTTAAGACTGGGTGGTTGTAGTAGCCCGTCTGTCCCCAGCCCATATCGTCAGCCATCACCAGCACGATATTGGGGCGCGCCGCCGCGTTAGCAATGCCGGCCGACAGTGAGACCAGCAGGATGATGGATAAGGCAAGTTGGTTTTTCATAGTGGCACGGTCTCAGGATTAAGTTTCGTCAATGACCAGGCTGGAGAGATCGTCAGCAGCACTGTTGCGTATCGTACCATATGGTACGATCCTGCACATGTGAACGGATCGTCATGCCGAAGTGGGGGGAGGAAAGGATGAAGACGTTAACCAAAGAGATCTGGATGGAGGTACCGGAGCGACGAGCG
>JAYGDG010000524.1:0-5832 GCA_046583015.1 Pirellulaceae bacterium
GGGAACCCGGCCAGGGGGAAGGGGGCAAGCCCGACGATGAATAAACCCAGCGAAAGCGAACCCCTTGGTGATACTCAACCGTCAGAAGATCTGATCACGGTAGCCGGGGTACAGATGGATGTGGCCCTGATGGACGTGGAAGCAAATCTTGCCGCCATGGAAGGTCACCTCAGCAAAACCGCTCAGCAAGGAGCCCTACTGACCGTCTTTCCTGAATGTGCCGTAACCGGCTATTGTTTTGACAGCCTGGAAGAGGCGCTCCCTTATGCCGAGTCGATCCCCGGACCAAGCACCAGGCGCATGGCAGAACATTGCGCCAAACTCGGGGGTTTCGTCGTTTACGGTCTGCTCGAACAAGAGGGAGATGACCTGTTCAATGCCTGCGTGCTGGTCGGTCCCGACGGAGTCCTGGGCTCTTACCGTAAAATTCACTTGCCCTACCTCGGTATCGACCGCTTTACCACGCCCGGCAACCGGCCTTTCGCCGTCCAGGCCGCTGGCCAGCTCAAGGTCGGCATGAACATTTGTTACGACGGGGCTTTTCCCGAATCGAGCCGCATCATGGCACTGCAGGGAGCCGACCTGATCGTGTTACCTACCAACTGGCCACCGGGAGCCAAATGCACGGCCGACTACGTCATCAATACCCGCGCGATGGAGAACGCCACTTATTACATGGCCGTTGATCGTGTCGGCAGCGAGCGGGGATTCGACTTCATTGGGAAAAGCAGGATCTGCGAACCCAATGGCGATACCGTGGCAAGCGCTGACCACACGGAAGAAGAAATACTCTACGCTCAAATCGATCTACGACGATCTCGCAACAAGCACCTGGTGAGGGTTCCCGAGAAACACGAGATCCATCGCTTTGCAGATCGCCAGCCGCAGTGGTACGCTGCTTTAACCGAACCCGTCCAATCTCAACACAAACGGAAAACGTGATTTTTTCCCAGCCTTGCTCAGGAGCATCCTTAGCCATGTCGGACCAACCACGTCAAGAATATCCTGTGGCCATCAATCGGCGCACCTTTTGTGCCGGCACCCTTGCTGGACTGGCAAGCTGTGCATTGCCACCCGTTTTCAGTGCAACCTCTTACGCTCATGCTTTCAACCGTGCAGCTGGCGCTTTAAAAGTGGTTGACATCAAACGGACCACCGTCAAAGTTCCCTATCGACCTGCACCTCAAAGGGCCATGGACCGCGAGTTGCCGCACTGGCGATATTCAGAGATCTTCGAGGTGACCTTGCAATCGGGCCACGTGGGGTTCGGCGAAACGCTGCTCTATTACACCTGGGGAGTGAGCCAGGATGACGATGTGGCTCGTGTCCGTGGCAAGAATGCTGCCGACGTCATGTGGGATGATGAACTGGGAGCCGGCCTGCAAATGGCACTCTTCGATGCCGTGGCCCGCGCCGCGGATGTACCGGTCCATCGACTGCTGGGACACCAGGTCGCTGAAAAAACGCCGCTCTCCTGGTGGAACATCGACATGGCCACCGACGACATGCTCTCGGAATGCCAGGAAGCTTATCGCCAGGGTTACCTGGCCTACAAGACCAAGGGGCGACCCTGGTTCGATCTCTGGGATCAAGTCTCAACCGTGGCAAAAAAACTACCCGGGAAATTCAAGGTTGATATGGATTTCAACGACACGCTGCTGGACGCCAAGCGGGGCATCCCGATCCTCAAGGAACTGGAACAATATCCCCACATCGACATCTACGAGACACCGATCCCGCAAGGTGACATCGCTGGTAACCAGGCCATCTGCAAGGCCACGCGCGTGTCGATCGCCATGCACTACGGGAACCCGGACCCCCTGGTAGCACTTCGCAACGATATCTGTGATGGTTTCATTATTGGTGGTGGTGCCAGTCGTGTCATAAAGCGGGGCAGTGTCTGCGAGATGGCTGACAAACCGTTCTGGCTGCAACTGGTAGGGACTGGCATTACCGCTGCCTGGTCACTTCACTTCGGCGCCGTCCTCTCGCACGCCACCTGGCCGGCCGTCAATTGTCATCAGCTCTACCAGCACCAACTGTTAAAGAGACCGATTCGCGTCAAGGACGGATTTGCCCAAATCCCGAGCGGGCCGGGACTGGGCTACGAGTTGGACCAGCAGGCGATCGCTCGCTATCGTGTCGAGAAACCAGCCAAACGTCCGGATCCGCCACGGCTGATCGAAACGACCTGGACCGATGGACGGGTGATGTACACGGCCAACACCGGGGAAGTCAACTTCATGCTTCGCCCGGGCATGGTCGGCAAGATTCCGTTTTACGAACGGGGCGTGAAAACACGTTTACTTCCGAACGATGGCAGTGCCCGCTGGAAGAAATTCTATCAAGCCAGCCGCCAGGGACCTGTTGTCTATAAACCGTGAACCAACAACTGTTTACTCCGCTTCTACCGGCGATCGGAGGCTGCCAATCTCGCTAATGGCTGCCTCGATTTGATCCCCCGGTTGCAGGTAGGTACCGGTCGTATTGCCAACACCGGCTGGCGTTCCCGTGGAGATAATGTCGCCTGGTTCGAGAGTGACGAAACTGGAGATGAACTCGATCACGGCAGCCACCGGGAAAATCTGATGGGCGGTGGACGAATCCTGTCGCACTTCACCATTGACGCTTAGGGTAAGCTTCAATTGCTGCGGGTCAGCAATTGCATCACGGGATGTGATACAGGGGCCGCAAGGACAAAAGCTGTCATGCCACTTGCCATGCAGCCAGTCGAAGAAACCATCTTTCGTTCGCTCCTTGCGGTTCGAGTTGGGGCGAAATTTACGGTCCGAAATATCATTGATGATCGTGAAACCTGCCACGTGGTCGAGGGCATCTGCCTCGGCAATGCCTTTGCCACCGCGTCCAATGATGATTGCCAGTTCCAGTTCATAATCTGTCGAGTTGGGATTCACTGTGGGAATCTTGATCGGCTGGCCCGGATTGGTGAGCGTCGTGGTCGGGGGTTTCATAAAGACGTAGGGAAACGTCTCGGCACGTTCGGCAGCGATTTCACCACCCTCTTCAATATGCTTGGCATAATTACCGGCCAACAGGAACAATTTGTTCGGTCGCGGCAAGGGAACCAGTAACTGAATACTATCGGTTGCCTGGCGAATATCGGCAGTCTCCGCGTCGCTCTGATCCGTGAGCCAGCTGGATAATTGTTGAGCTGCCTGGTGATCCGCGCCCCCGGCTGGCAACAAGGCCAGCAGGTCCTGTGTGTTAGAAAACGAAAGGGTTTCGCCGCTGGATTGTTGATAACGCTCAGCCGCTGCAGCGAGGGAAACCACAGTATCATCCGCGTAAAAGCCAACCTGCACACCGCTGTCATCTTGATATCGACAAACTCGCATATTCAGTATCCTTCGTGTCAGAATTTCATCACGAACCAACTCTATCGAGGAATGCTCTCCAAAACAAGAACCTCTCTCGGACTCTCACGACAGCGAACTAACCGATCTGGCAGGAGATGCGGCGCTCTTCTTGCGAAGCCTGGTAGATCGCATCGATCAATTGCAGCACCGCTTGCATCGACTCAACCGTATTTCGACAGCGATCCTGTTTGCCCTGGGCCGTCTCCAGCCAGTCTCGCAACAAGGCCACTCCATTACAGCCGCCATAACCGGGCGTCTCATCTTCGGGAATCGTAAAGGTCTCCTCCATGGCATACCACTGTGGCTGGGGCCCATGGATTTGGATGACTCCCCCCGTACCGGCAGCAGCGGGATCCCAGTGCACCCAGCGATCACTGCCACGAATACACCAGTGGGATTCGCCGGCCCAGCGAGGAATCCAGTAACCGCCAGTAAAGCTGGCCAGGGCCCCGTTGGCCAAATCCAGGATGGCCATACCGCCATCTTCAACCTCCACGTCCGTGTTTCCAAAAACCCCGGTGCGGGCAGTCACGCCGACCACGTCTTCACCGGTCACGTAAAGCAACAGGTCGAGAAAATGACAGGCCAGCCAGTTAAAAAACCCTCCTGTGCTGGTCGGCTTATCAAATAAGTAATGGGACTTGCCACGACGATTCACGTCGCTGGTGACGAAATTCATCTCCACGCTGATCAGTTTCCCAAATCGCCCGTCGTCAATCATCTCCTTGAGACGATTCGCCCCACGATCGTAGCGCCAGTTGTAACCGGTCTGGAAGCTAATCCCCGCTGACTGTACCGCTTCAACGATCGCTTGACCGTCGGCAGCCGAGCCAGCGACCGGTTTTTCAGCCAGCACATGTTTCCCGGCTGTAGCCAATTGCACGATCGTTGCCGGTCCCACGTCATTGGGCAGGCAGACGATGGCCCCGTCAAAATCCGCTTTATCTATCAGCTGCTGCACTTCGTCAAACCTGGGCAATCCTGCATATTGTTCTTCCAGGCTGGCTGTCGCCCCCTGGTAACCGGGGACGATGGCCACGATCTCCATCTCCTCCTGCAGGTTTGCCAGCAGGTCACGCCAGCCGGCGCCATGGGGATTATCCAGGCCGATAAATGCCACTCGAAACTTACTGCTCATCGCGATGAACCTGTTGTTAGAAAAAGAAACTTCATGCGTCGTCCTGGTCACCAGGCATTGGGTAGGGGTCGGCAAAAGAGGCAAAGGCCCCCAGGCCACCATCCACTTCCAGATCCGTGGCTGTCACAAAGGAGGCATCCTCACTGGCCAGCCAGAGAATGGCCTGGGCGACTTCAGCCGGCTGGCCAATGCGTCCCAGTGGATGTCGATTAGCCACAACGGCATCGCCACCCTGATCATCGAGGGTAGCCCGCAGCAAGGGTGTCTCGATCGCACCGGGTGATACTGAAACGACGCGAACCCCGTCGCGTGCATATTCAAGTCCCCACTGCCGAGCCTGCATAATATTGGCAGCTTTAATCGGCCCATAGGCAGGCACTTGGCGGGCGGTTCGGTGGCCCTGCCCGCTGGCTACGTTAACGACCACACCCTGCGCCTGTTGTTTCATTTGCCGCAGTGCGTACTTGGCCATGAAGGAATAACCTGAAAAATTAATGTCCACCATTTGCTGCCACAACTCGCCAGGCAGCTGGTCCAGGGGCACATACGATTCGCGCGGCTGAATGGCCGCATTGTTGACCAGTACATCCAGGGCGCCATATTGCTCGACCGTCCAATCAATTGCCTGTTCACACTCGGCTTCAACCGAGACGTCCGCCCGACAGTAAACAATCTGTTCGATTCCGTCGTGGGCCGTCGGCTCCACGATATCGACACAAACCACGTGAGCGCCAGACTTAGCAAAGCTCTGGCAAAGCACCTGGCCAATCCCGCTGGCACCGCCGGTCACCAGAACAACACGGCCAGTATTGTCATAGGAGACTGATCCTCGCGGTCGATTCATTTATTTCTCCCGGGCAAACACCCACTGATGCAATTGATGGAGAATCTTTCCAAGTCGTCTATTGTCGGAGAGACCGCTGCCACTGGCAAGTTCCCCAAGGCCCTGACTGGCCTCTTATCGTCCTCGTGATACAATGGCTCACTCCAGAACTTTCATCCTCTTTTTCCTGCCAATTTCATGGACCAGCCCCTCGGTTATTGCACGAATGTTCACGCGGGCGCCGACCTGCAAACGACACGGAAAAACCTGCAACAACATGCCCTCGGCGTCAAACAAATCGTCTCGCCCGACGCCCCCATGGGGATTGGTTTGTGGTTATCGGCCTCGGCAGCTGCCAAACTGCGACAGGATGAGCAATTCGATGATTTTCGGGACTGGCTAACCGAGAGCGGCCTGGTCCCCTACACCATGAACGGGTTTCCCTTTGGCGATTTTCACCAGGAGATCGTCAAGCATGATGTCTACCAGCCCAC
>JAYGDG010000672.1:0-5929 GCA_046583015.1 Pirellulaceae bacterium
GGCTATCTCAATGGCTCGCAGGTCTTGATTCGCTGGAACAACCGCTTGCTGACCGGTTATCGTGCGCATGCCAGTCTAAAATATCCGTACTTCAATCCGCTGGCTGGACCTGCCAGCGGCCTCTCGGTGACTGCAGAATCCGCCTTGCCCTATCCGCACCACCGCGGACTCTGGCTCGGTTGTGACCCGGTCAATGGGGGCAACTACTGGAGTGATGGACCGCTGGAGCAGGGGCAGATCAAGTCCACGAAACTGGAATTGACGGCGGCAAGCAAGGAATCCGCTCAATTTCAGAACGACTGCCAGTGGGTGCGACCTGATGCGCCTTCGCCGTTGAAAGATGAGCGGCAGTTTACCGTTCGGGTGCTGGGGGAACATGCCTGGGTGATTGATGCCGATATCAGGCTCTTTGCCCAGGAAGATATTTCGATCAAGAAAGCCAAGCATTCCTTCTTCGCGATGCGGGCGGCCAGTGACCTTTCACCCAGTTACGGTGGCATCCTGATGAATTCCGAGGGTGGTGTCGGTGCCAAGGGAACGTATGGGAAGCCGGCTCACTGGTGCGGTTACCATGGCAAGCGGGCTGCACAACCCAAGATCGTCGAGGGAATCGCTATCATGGAGCACCCGGAAAACCCCTGGGCGCCATGCCCCTGGTTTACCCGTGACTATGGACACCTCTCTCCGTCCCCATTTAATTTCCTGGACAAACCCTGGCAGTTTGAGAAGGGCAAGACCTTGCGATTGCGGTATCGAGTTGTTGTCCATGCTGGCACCCCGGCCGAAGCTGGCCTGGACAAGATCTACCAGCAGTGGGTGGAGGGATAAGAAGGGACGATTCTGCTTTCACCAAGGATCCCTTTCTCGCTATACTGGAACCAGTCGAAGCAGAGCAGTTTCCTGGTACCAGCAGCAGGCATGAGATGAATCGAGTCGACGATTTAAGGCGGTTAGCGGCTTGGCTGGCTATCGGTCTGCTAGGCCTGCTTTGCTGCGGTTGTGGCGGCTCAGGCCCGCCATCGTTTTGGCAAGCCAGCGGTGGCACAGCCGTCCTCAATGAAAAGGGTGAAGTGGAGTCGCTCTACCTGGGGCAGACCAGCATTACCGATGCGGAACTGGCTAAACTACAGGCCTTGCCTCACTTGGAACGGTTGTTTCTCAACGGTACCAAGGTGACCGATGACGGCATGCAGCATCTGCAGAAACTTGATCAACTGGTCCATTTGGACTTGGATCAGACGCAGGTCTCCGATGTCGGAATCGTCCTTTTGCTGGAGTTAAAAAAGCTGCGGTCACTCAATCTCCTGGATACGAGAGTGACAACGGTAACGATGGACAGATTCCATGAAGAACTGCCCCAGTGTCGAGTGGCCAGTTTGATCGTGCATCGGTCTGACGCCATGGATACTGAGGGAATTTTAACCGGTTCCGGTAATTCGGTAGCTGATCAGGAGGCCATTATTGGTTCTCACCAGTTGGTGCAAGACCGGATTGCCAGGGGATTCAAGAAGCCTTTTGAAGAGATTTTGCAAACGGAATTAGACCAGTTACGCACGCTCTACCTGGTAGATGACAATATCGTTGATTTGGGTGGTGCTGCGAACCTGGTCGCGCTGCAAGTCTTGATTCTGCAAAGCAAGAGTTTGCGACATTTGCGAGGAATCGAAAAATTGAGCCAGCTGACAAAATTAACCGTCAGAGCGGAAAAACAAGTCGATGATCTGGGACCCTTGAGCGGGCTTGAATTCCTGGAAGAACTTTCCTTGCAGAACTGTCGGCTTACTGATTTGACTCCCCTAACGGACTTGTTGAGGCTCCAGGTCCTGGATATCCGGGAAAGTGAAGTCGAGAGTTTGGAGCTACTGCGACCACTGAAATTACTGGAGAAACTCTGGTTGCCAGAAAACCGTGTCAGCAATCTGGAACCGCTGCGAAATTTGTCAAAACTAAAAAGTCTTCACCTGATGGATAACCCGATCAAGGTGCTAGAACCGCTCCAAGGACTGAAGTCACTGCAGTTGCTTGACGTCCGTAAAACGGAGGTTAGTAAGAGTGAAGTCGAGAAGTTTAAAGCAGCGGTGCCGAATTGTGAAGTTCGTCATTGAACGACCATTTTGGGAACTACCACGTTGTCGCAGTCGTTTAAATCAGAGGGGATGTCATGCAACGCGAACAAATATTGAAGGAAGCACAAGCAATTCGAGATTGGATTGTGCAGCGACGACGGCAACTGCACCAACATCCGGAATTGATGTACGAAGAGGTGCAGACCAGCCAGTTGGTTCGAGATACGCTCGACGAGTTGGGAGTTTCCTACCGGTCGCCGGTCGCTAAAACCGGCGTCTTGGCGACCATCGGAAATGGAGACGGTCCCTGTGTCGCACTGCGAGCCGATATGGATGCCTTGCCGATTCACGAAGAGGCCGAGGTTGACTTTCGTAGTAAAGTGGATGGAAAAATGCACGCCTGTGGACACGATTGCCACACCTCCATGCTGCTGGGAGCAGCACGTTTGCTCAAGGAGCACGAGGCAGAAATCCAGGGGACAGTGAAGCTGTTGTTTCAACCTGCCGAAGAAGGCGGAGCTGGTGGCCATCGCATGACCGAGGAAGGTGTCCTGGAGAATCCGACGGTCCAGCGGATTTTTGGACTGCACGTCTGGCCTATCCTGGAAACAGGGTCGGTGGGATCTTGCGAAGGGACCTTCTTGGCCGCTGCCGGCTTCATGCAGATTTCCGTTAAGGGCCGTGGTGGTCATGCCGCCATGCCGCAATACACGATCGATCCAGTGATTGCGGCTGCCAAGATTGTTACGGAGTTGCAAACCATCGTCTCTCGCGAAATTGATCCACTCGATTCTGCCGTCGTTAGCGTGACGGCCGTCCACGGAGGGGAAGCGTCCAACGTGATTCCGGAACTGGTTGAAATGAAGGGGACCTTGCGGGCACTCACGCTGGAGGGTCTTAATCGATTGCAGAAGCGGGTTCATGAAATCACCACGCTAGTTGCCGCCGCCAACCAGTGCGAAGCAACTGTCGACTTCCCGGGCCACGACTACCCGCCTACGGTCAATGACGGACAACTCTGGAATAAAACGAAAGAAATCGCCGCAGAGATCCTTGGCACCGGGAATGTTCACGAAGTGCCACCGGTCATGGGAGGAGAGGACTTTGCCTACTACACGCAGCATGTACCAGGTTGCTTCGTCGGCCTGGGGGTTCGCAATGAAAAACAGGGTGCCACCTACATGGTCCATCATCCCAAGTTCAAGGCCGACGAAGATGCTCTGCCCATCGGTACAGCTTTGCACGTGAACTTCGCGCTCGAGTCACTCCAGGAACTGGCAGCCAGTTAAGGTTGCTTCTGTTGGTCCTGTCCGGAGTCGGCTGACCCCGATGCGACTGGTTTCTTACTGGTGTCCGTGGGGACCGGATCAACCCACTCGTCAAAACCGCACCAGAGCGCCCGGGCATAGCGGAAAAACCAGATGGGGAACACTACCATGAAGATCGTGGCACTAATGAGCAGTGCCCGGGGCGTGATCGTTTCCCGGTAGAGCATGATCGGGTAGAAGGCGCAGATGATGAGAGCGGTTAACCCGTAATTTATGTAGACGGAGCCCAAAAAGAACCCGGGTTCCCGTTCGAAAACGTGCCCACAGTGGCTACAACTTGGATGCATCTGAAACCAGCCCTTAAACAGGGAACCCTGGCCGCAAAGGTTGCATTTTAACTTCAGACTGCGCTTCAGTAACGTTGTAAAACGCATGACGTCGTTACCATTTGTCTGCCAAGGGGGTCGTTTTAGGGTTTGAGCAGTCTAGCGACCGCTTCTCAACGCAGGAAGGGGGGAGATTACGAATCACCGTCGAGGTTGAAGAAAAATATATTTTCAGGGCCTGTGACCAGACGTGTCCCAGCGGACTCTAGGATGACTGGATTGTCAGGCTTTGGGCAGACAGGAACAAAGAAAACGCTAGAATGGGCTGACGCTTGAAAGTCAGCAAGGAAGTAGCCGGGGGTCTCGATTAGTGAATCGTATAACGCAGAGCATTCGCGCGATCTGCCGCGATCAATTATTGACGGAAAAATGGCTGCTGGCCCCTTCGCTGAGAGTCGGCTACCAGTGGCTTGACCGGGTGGCGCGGGCAGGACAACCGGTTGTTAATGCCCATGTCAAGACACTCGCTTCGATGGCCCTGGACCTGGTGGGCCCGATCTTGGCGTCCCGCTCGCTGACGCTGGTTTCGCCACGGGCTGCAGTTCTAATTATCGACCGCGTCATTCGCAAACTGTCACAGTCGCAACTGGACTATCTGGCCCTGGCGCAGCCTAGTGCTGGTCTGGCAGAGACCGTGCTCTCCAGTATCAACGCCATTCGCCTGGCCGGGCTGTCTGCTACGGACCTGGAGCGTTCTTGCTTTGAGGTCTCCCGCAAAGGTGACGATCTGGAGCGGTTGCTAACGCATTACCTGGAGTTGTTAGAAGAGGAGAAGCTGGTCGATTATGCCTGGGTGTTGCAGGAAGCGGCCCAGCAATTGGAGTCCGGCGCTTCACCGCTCTCTGCCGACATCCAGATCCTGGTTCCGGAAGATCTTGAACTAACGGCGTTGGAAACCCGGTTGCTTGCCAGTTTGTCGGCCCAACAGCTTCACTTGGAAGTGGATCCAGTGGCAGTTGCCGATGCTGCGGATGGCTGCCTTGCTTCGGATCTTGAATTGTGTCGCTGGCTGACCAGGGCCCCCGAGGCCCCCAAGCCGCTCGAGGACGACACCGTGAAAATGCGGCAAGCCGTCGGAGAGGTTAACGAGGTCCGCGGGGTACTGCGATATTGCCTGCAACATCAGCTGCCCTGGGATGACGTCGAGGTACTCCACAGTGATGCAGAGTGCTATGTGTCATTGATTTACGAGGCTTTTTCATCCCTCGGTGAGGCCGGCGGAGAACTTGGCGCGGAATTGCCCGTGACATTCGCCGAGGGAATTCCCTGTTGGTATTCCCGCCCCGGGAGAGCCTTGCTGGGATGGATCCAGTGGACTTGCCAAGATTGCGATCAGGTCGAATTGGTGCGGTTGGTTAAAGAAGGTTTGCTACAAGTTGATGAGGCAGACCAGGAAAATCTCGATTTTGTCAGGCTGTCTAAACAGATTCGTGGTTTGGGTGCCGGCTTTGGCCGAGATCGGTTTGTACCACGGATTCACCGCCAGCAAACCGTGTTGCGTAATCGCCTGGCAGAGGATCAGGATTCGCGTCCTGCAGATGTTGAACCTCTGACCCCGGCGGCCAGGCTGGGGCTGGAGCGGGACGTGGCTGACCTGGAGAGAGTTGAGAAAATTGTTCAATCATTGATCGCCGTTACACCCCAAGCGAATGCCAGCCAGCAGCAGATCGTCTCCGCTGCCGTTGTGTACCTGGAGTCGGTGGCGCGCAGCGTCAGTAGGCTAGATCGCTTTGCGTTGCAGAAACTGGTTGAAGAACTCAAGGACATGGCCCATTGGCTCGGTCGTGGCGAAGGAGATTCGGCAATCGATATCTGGGAATGGTTAAGGGTGTTGCCTGCCGATTCTCGCGTACTTGGTAGCACACCGCGGCCCGGATGTCTGCATGTCGACAGTATTGTTCGTGGTGGTCACAGTGGTCGAACTACTACCTTTATCGTCGGCTTGGACGATGGCCGCTTTCCCGGTTCTGGTATCCAGGATCCCCTGTTGCTTGATAGCGAGCGTCATAAGTTGTCCGAGCAATTGCCGACCGCGTCACGGCGCCGTGAAGAACGACTAGAATCTTTTGCGCGTTTACTGGCTCGCCTCCGTGGAAACCTGGTACTTAGCTTTTCCTGTTATGGAGTAAATGATGACCGCGAGATGTTTCCCAGTCCTGTGTTGTTGACACTCTTTCGGTTGTTGAGCGGAAATCCAGAGAGTGATCAG
>JAYGDG010000678.1:0-3788 GCA_046583015.1 Pirellulaceae bacterium
ATCCTGGCACGAGAGGGGTTTGCACATGACTCGTATCGTCATGCTGGCTTGCTGCTGGCTGTTATTATTAACTCCCTCTACCAACAAGGCAGCCGAGGGCCCGCTGCGACTGGCAACGTTTCAAGCCGATGCCACGCCACCGCTGGGATCCCCCCTTTGCAACGGCAACGTCAAACCGGTGATGGAAATCACCACTCCCCTGACCGCCCGCGGCATCGTCCTGCTCGGTGCTGGCAAACCGATCGTCTTGTGCGCGTTTGACTGGGTCGGGATTGGCAACGGCAGCTATGACCAGTTCCGGGCGGCACTGGCAAAGGGAGTGGGGACCACCGCCGATCGTGTCGCCCTGCACACCCTTCACCAGCATGACGCGCCAGGGAGTGACTTCATCACCGAACGCCTGCTTGTCAAACAAGGGCTTGGCAAACAATTCTCCAACGCGGACTTCGATGCCCAGGTGATGCAGCGCGTCGCCACGGCTGCCAGGCTCTCGCTTTCCAAAGCCCAGCCAGTAACCCATTTTAGTAACGGGGCAGGCAAGGTAGACAAGGTTGCCTCCAACCGCCGGATCCTGGGGCCCGATGGCAAGGTCGCGATCGGACGCATGAGCAGATCAACCAAGCCGGCAGCGCAGGCCGCCCCGGAAGGGACAATCGACCCGCTGGTTCGCATGGTGGTTTTCTGGAACCAGGACAAACCGCTGGCGGTCATGACCTATTACGCCACGCATCCACAGAGTTACTACGGGCAGGGCCTGGTCAACTGGGACTTTGTCGGCATCGCCCGCCAACTGCGAGAAAAGGCACTGCCAGGAGTGCCACACATTCACTTTAACGGGGCCGGGGGAAACGTGGCCGCCGGCAAGTACAACGACGGCTCGAAAGAAAAACGCCCCTTGCTGGCCCAGCGACTGGCCGACGGGATGCAACTGGCCTGGAAGGCCCAACAGAAATCTCCACTAACTGCCCCAGACGTGGGCTGGACCGTCGAGCCGGTGAACCTGCCGGTGCGAGCCACCCTGACCGAGGCCGGGTTAAAGGCGAAAATCAAGGACAAATCCCTGGCGACCAGCGACCGCCTCCGCGCTGCCCGGGATCTCTCGTTCGTCCAGCGCATGAACAAGGGCCACCGCATCCCCCTCTCTTGCCTGCGACTGGGTGATGCCCACATCGTGCATATGCCGGGTGAGTTGTTTGTCGAGTACCAGCTGGCAAGTCAGCAAATGGCCCCCGACAAATTCATCGCCATGGCTGCCTACGGCGACTATGGTCCCGGCTACATCGGCACCAGGATCGCCTACGGCCAGGGAGGCTATGAGACAGGAATCGTCTCGCGGGTTGCTCCCGAGGTGGAAAGCGTCCTGCTCAATGCCGTCAAGAAACTGCTACAAGCTAATCCATAAACCGTCATCACCTGTGTCTCTTCGAGGGAAACATCATCATGACCTGCCGTACGATTTTGAAAACAACCTTGCTGATGATCCTTTTGCTGACGATGACCACCGGTCCTGGACTTATCTTGGCCCAGGAAGCGGATCGTTTCGCGCTTCCCAAGAGCGAGGAAGGTCTGCCGGGTGAAGGGAAGCTCAGGCGCTACAACGGCTACGTGAAAACCTGGGCCAGCCGACGAGCTGCCTGGTCTAAGCAGGTTAGCCAGGACCAGCAAGCGGTCGTCTTCCTGGGCGATTCGATTACCCAGGGCTGGGGCGCCAAGTTCCGTGGCAACTTCAACGGCATGAAGCTGGCCAACCGGGGCATTGGTGGTGACACCACCCGCGGCATGCTGATTCGCCTCCAGGAGGATGTCCTCTCGCTGAACCCCAGTGCCATCGTGCTGCTGATGGGAACCAACGACCTGGAGGTTGGCCTGGAGCCGGAGCTGATCGGACGCAACTTCAAGAAAATCATCGCGAGCATCAAGGCGCATAGCAAAACCACCCCGATCATTCTTTGCCGCGTCTTCCCCAGTTCAGCCAGCAAGAAACGACCTGCCGATAAGATCCAGCAGGTTAATGCCAGCTACGAGGCAACCGTCAAAGGAGACTCGCAAATCACGGTCGTCGACACCTGGACCCTCTTTGCAACGGCCGAGGGTGATGCCAATCCAAAACTGTTCCCCGACCTGCTGCACCTCAATCCCGCCGGATATGAGACGTGGGCGTCGGCCTTACAGCCAATTTTTGCCACCCTTGGTTTCGTGGAGACCAGCCCAACACCATTTAAGCCGGAGGCCGGCTTTATCAGCCTCTTCAATGGCAAGGATTTAACAGGCTGGGGATTCCGCCCCACGCCACCGCGTAAGAAACCGCGCAAGCCACGCCCCAACGCACCGGTTTTCTTGGAAATCAAGGAAGCCATTTCCTTTGACGGAAAAACCCGCAGCAATGACAATCGCTACCAGGCCATTCATGGCAAACTGGTCGTCACCACCCCTGCCGAGGGACGTCGCATTGAGCAACTCTGGACCACGGCCGAGTTTGGCGGCAACTTTGTTCTCAAGCTCCAGTTCCGGGCCACGCCCAATGCAGACAGTGGTGTCTTTATTCGCAAGCCGCAGCTCCAGTGCCGAGACTACCTGCTGGCCGGCCCCTACAAGGACTTGAAAAAATACCGACCGCAGGACTGGAATGACCTGATCGTGACCGTCACCGACGGTATTGCTCATGCCACCTGCAACGGAGAATTGCTGACCGACAAGATGGCGGTCCCGGCGAGCGGACCGATTGGTTTGGAGGGAGACCGGGGGCAAATGGAATACCGGCACATCCAACTCAAGCAACTGCCATGACAACCTGCCCTGAAAGACATCCCCGCATGAAGCCGTTGAGCCTTTCATTGCTGCGACTGACTGTCGTGCTGATCCTATTATCGGGCCACCGGCCAGTCATGGCCGCGACGCTTGCCGATACAGCGAAACCGCCCAACATCGTGATCTTTATTTCCGACGACCTGGGACGACTAGACACGAGTATTCATGGATCGAAGAATGTTCGCACCCCGACCATGGATCGACTGGCCGCCGCCGGCATGACCTTTGAAAACGCCTACGTCGCTTCTCCCTCCTGTTGCCCCAACAGGTTTTCACTGCTGACCGGCCTGATGCCAGCACGGCACGGGGCGCACGCCAACCACAGCCAGGTCAAGGCGGGGACGAAGTTCCTGCTCCCGATCCTCAAGGCCAGGGGCTATCACATCGCTTCTTTTGGCAAGGTGGCCCACGGCAGAAATCCCATGCCGGGAACCGCTTTCAAAAGCCTGCCGCCGCGGAACATGTCACAAAACGTCCGGAAGTATTTTAACGGTAAGAAGATTGACGGGCCCGTCTGCCTGCTCGTTGGCGACCGGCGGCCGCACGTGGCCTGGACCAAGGAGAGTATTTACGATCCCGATAAAGTAACCCTGCCAGCGGATTTCATTGACACCCCGCAAACCCGCCAGCACTGGGCTCGTTACCTGAGCGACATCACCGGCATGGACCAGGAGATGGGGAGGATTTACCAGTTTGCCCAGGAAAGATTTGGTACGAACTTCATCTTTCTCTTCACCAGTGATCACGGTGGCCAATGGCCACGGGGCAAATGGAATCTCTACGACTCGGGAACCCGTGTGCCCCTGATCGTCACCTGGCCCGGACACGTTGCAGCGGGCAAGCGTACCGATGCCATGGTCAGCTGGGTGGACATTCTTCCGACCATGATCGACCTGGCCGGAAGCACCGTCCCCGGGAAAATCGACGGCAAATCATTTGCCTCCGTACTGGCCGGCAAACAGGATACCCACCGTGACAAG
>JAYGDG010000710.1:0-4826 GCA_046583015.1 Pirellulaceae bacterium
TGTCATTACCAACCTGGTCTTGAGACCACGTGGCTTGTTCCTGGTCACGGGTCCTACGGGGTCGGGAAAGAGTACCACGCTGGCAAGCCTGGTCGACTATATCAACAAGAACGTCGATCATCACATTATTACGATTGAAGATCCCATCGAGTTTTACCACGATCACATCAAATCAACGGTCAACCAGCGTGAGATTGGTGTTGATGTTCCCACCTTTGCGGAAGCGATTCGACGCGCCTTACGACAAGATCCGGACGTTATTCTGGTCGGCGAAATGCGCGACCTGGAGACCATTGAAGCGGCGATTACTGCAGCAGAAACAGGCCATGTCGTATTTGGTACACTTCACACCAACAGTGCTACGGGGACCATCAACCGAATTATTGATGCCTTTCCAGGCAATTTGCAGGAACAGATCCGCACCCAGTTATCGGTGACGTTGATGGGAGTACTGTCTCAGGCGTTACTGCCTCGAATCGGTGGTGGTCGGGTAGCGGCTTACGAAACATTAGTGTTAACGCCAGGTATTGCGAACTTGGTTCGAGAGAACAAGACCTTTCGCATTCCCTCCGCAATTCAAACCGGTGCCAAGCACGGTATGAAATTAATGGATGATGCACTATTCGAACTATGGCGTGATGGAAAAACAACCCGCGAAGATGTCTTAAAGACAGCACATACGGTCGACGAATTAGCAAAACGAATTGTCAGCGCTGAACAGGGTGTTACCAGTGACAGCGCTGTTTCCGAATCCTGAAAAACCAGCCCCTTTTCTTTGTTCATCAAATCACTTTTTTCTGGTGCCCTGGGAAACATCTTTCGCGGCGCGCCGTGCTAACAGGAAGTAGCAGATATGCCGTTACGTCAACTCGGTCAAATTCTCGTAGACATGGGTTTCATCGATGACGACCAGCTGGTTCTGGCGCTCGAAGAGCAACAGCAGCGGCCAGGTGAGATGCTGGGGCATGTGGCTGAAGAGTTGGGGCTGATCACCGACGTCCAATTATCGCAGGCTCTAGGCGAGCAAATGGATTTGCAGGTCATTGAGTTGGGTGACGTCAAGATATCCCAAGAGATCCTGGAGATCCTGACGGAAACCATGGCTCAACTCTATCGCGTGATTCCCGTTCACCTGGAAAACGAACGGATCACCTTAGCCACCAGCGAACCACAGAATATTACCGTTCAGGATGAGTTACGTACTTTCCTGGGACTCGACGTGCATTTGGTGGTTGCCACAGACCGCGAAATAACGCAGCGATTGGAGCAGCATTACGATGCCGACCGGGATAGTATCGAGAAGATCGTTCAGGACCTCGAAGAAGATCTTGACCTCAAGCACCAGGCAGAACTGCTGGCCGGTGAAGGTCCTGTCGACCTAACTGGTGCTGAAGCGCTGGCCGATAGTGCACCGGTCCGTAAGCTGCTAAACATGGTGCTGCTACTGGCCATCAAAGACCACGCCAGTGACATTCACTTCGAGCCATTCGAAGATGAATTCCGTATCCGCATCAAAGCGGATGGGGTCCTCTATGAAATGGTGCCTCCACCGCGGCATTTGGCCTTCGCCATTACGACTCGCATTAAGGTGATGAGCAACCTGGACATCGCGGAACGGCGCATGCCACAAGACGGTCGAATTGAACTAACCGTCGGCGGTCACCCGATTGATTTGCGAGTCAGCGTACTGCCCACCATGTTTGGCGAAAGCGTGGTGTTGCGAATTCTAGACCGCAGTGTCGTTTCGCTGGACCTCAACAAGGTCGGTATGGATGCCGCCACAATGGCATTGTTCCGGGAAATAATCTACAAGCCCAACGGAATCGTGCTGGTCACGGGTCCCACGGGTTCGGGGAAAACAACGACTTTGTATTCAGCTCTAAGTGAGCTCAATACGATTGAAGACAAGTTGATCACGACGGAAGACCCGGTGGAGTACGACATTGACGGCATCATTCAAATACCGGTCGATCCAGAAATCGGTGTTACCTTTGCATCGTGCTTACGATCGATTTTACGTCAGGACCCTGACAAGATCCTGGTGGGGGAAATTCGTGACCTGGAGACTGCGCAAATTGCCGTGCAAGCGTCTCTAACCGGACATCTCGTCTTCAGTACGCTACATACCAACGATGCACCTAGCAGTATCACACGACTCAAAGACATGGGAGTGCCACCGTTCCTGGTGACAGCAACGGTAGAAGCCATTCTTGCTCAACGGCTCGTACGCCGCATCTGCAGTCAGTGTCGGGAAGAAATCGAACCGACTGAAGAACTGCTATTTCAACTCGACCTAACCAAGGAAGAGGTGGGGGAGCGAGCTATGTTTCGAGGACGAGGCTGCGACACTTGCAACAACACCGGTTACAAGGGACGCGTGGGAATTTTTGAGCTGATGATCATGAATGATGAGTTGCGAGAAATGGTCATGCGCAATTCATCCAATGACGATTTGCGAAAAGCCGCCAAAGCGAATGGCATGTTGCCACTGCGTGAAGGGGGTTACCAGTTCATTTTTGATGGTCTGACTTCGCCGGAAGAAGTCATCCGAGAGACCGTCGTGGAATCCTAATTTTTACACGCTTAACTAATCGAACTGTAATTCAACATTATCTCCAGTATTTATTTCTTCCAAGGGATAACCGTCATGCCCACTTTTCAATTTGAAGCCATGGACGCCACGGGACAGGAAATCAAGGACGTCATCGACGCCGCAACGGAGGAAGAAGCTCAAACGACAATACGTCAGATGGGCTACTACGTCACCAAGATTTCCGTCAAACGCTCCGGCGCTGATGATTCCCGCCTGCGCGGTAAAAGCCGTCGCAGTCGTTTTGTCATGGGCGGAGCATCAACGAAAGTCCTGACAACTTTTACTCGTCAGCTCTCCATCCTGCAGAATGCGGGGTTGCCCATTTTGCGCAGCCTGAAAATTCTCGAAGGACAGTGCAAAGGCGGTGCCCTGAAAAATGCCCTGATGGATGTCTGTGATGATATCGAATCGGGAGCTACCCTGTCAGAAGCGATGAGCAAGCAACCGAAAGTTTTTGACCGGTTGTATGTCAACATGATCAAGGCGGGTGAGGCCGGTGGAGCCCTGGAAATCATCCTGCAACGACTGGCCGAGTTCAAGGAGCGCTCCGAATCGCTAAAACGAAAAGTCAAAGGTGCCATGATCTATCCGATCGTCGTGATCCTGGTGGCTGTCGGCATCTTGACCTTCATCATGCTGAAGATCGTACCCGTTTTCCAGGAAATGTTCGAAGAATTTGAGCTCACGTTACCGCCACCAACGTTGTTGTTGATGGCGGTTTCGGAAAACGTAGTGCGTTTCTGGTTCTTGATTCCAGCCATCCCACTGGTGTTATTCCTCTTTATAAAGCTCTTGAGGAAATTCAAATACGGTCGCATGGGGTGGGATTTGTTCCTGTTAAAAACGCCCGTCGTTGGCAAACTCGTGGAAAAAAACTGCCTGGCCCGTACAACGCGGACGCTGGGGACACTGGTCGCCAGTGGTGTGCCAATTCTAGAAGGATTGACCATTACCCGCGACACCTCCGGAAATGCCATGTTCGAACAGTTGTTCGGCAAGGTTTCCGACGCCATTCGCGAAGGTGAACCGATTCACCAGCCGCTCAAAGCGCATTCGAAGCCAGGTTTTCACCCCATGGCACTCTTCTTTTATGCCTTCTTTGGTGCTTTTCCAGGAATCGTTATCACCGGGCTTCACGGGGCTTCACCGGAATCCGGCCTGTTGATGATCGGTGGCTACCTAAGTCTCACCGGAGGCGGCCTGTTGAGTGTCTATTACCTGTCACGGATGAATCAGCCAGTGGTCGATGACCTGGTCGTCAACATGGTAGACGTAGGCGAAGAAACGGGTGAACTGGACACGATGCTCTACAAGGTTGCCGATCAGTACGACGAAGAAGTCAAGACGTTGACCGATGGATTGATGGCCCTGCTGGAACCGATGTTGATCGTTTTCCTGGGGTTCGCCGTCGGGTTCATTGTTGTATCACTTTTCATGCCCCTGGTTGAGTTGATTCAGGAACTCTCCGGGTAAGCAGATTTTTACATTCAGATTGTCCCGGGGAGCGACCCGTTGCCCGGGACAATCAATACTTAATTGACGAGGATCATCTGTTATGAGCAGGTCTCATCAACACCACAAAACTGCCTTTACCCTAATCGAATTACTGGTCGTCATATCCATTATCGGGATCTTGATCGGTTTGCTCATCCCAACCATTCGAGGCGTCATGATGCGCGCGGAAGTCACGCGTATCGTGATGGAAATCAAGCAACTGGAGAGTGGACTGGAAGCCTACAAAAAGCAGTTTGACGATTATCCACCTGACTTCACCGATCCAAGGGTAGTCGTACGTCATGCCCGAAAAGCGTTTCCCCGAATTTCAGATAACGAAATCAATAAGTTGCTACTGAAAGTCTATGGGGTCAACCTTCAAGACCTAGTGAGCAGTGGTCCAACAGTCTGGAACATCGACCCGGCCGAAGCACTCGTCTTCTGGTTGTCCGGATTCAGTGAAGACGTCACACAACCCTTTTTCGGTTCAGGGGGGCCATTCTCAGCTGGAACACGCAATAAGGGAGTGTATGACTTCGACAGCACACGACTTTTTGTGGGCGACGACGGAGATCTCTATCCGGTCTACTTGCCTAGGACTTTCGAGCTACCCTACGTCTTTTTCGACGCACGAACCTATCGTTACAAGGCCCCCTGGGACCTCGGCAATGAGCAATACCACCCACAATATCCTCCAGAACAAATCAAAGGCCCCACTGGTTACCATCTCGGGATAACA
>JAYGDG010000724.1:0-2397 GCA_046583015.1 Pirellulaceae bacterium
GCTCGCCCGTGGCTGTTGAACCGGTTTCAGTGCCTGCCTCTGTTCCTGACTCTGACTCTGACTGGCATCCAACCAGACACAGACCAGTCAAAATCACTGCAAGTAGTTGTTTCGTCATCATCCACCGCCCTTGGTATCGTAAGACAAACCTAACACGACCGCAGCACGTCATGCTGCCCAATAACTCCTGAGAAAATTTTAGCTGCCCAGTGACCGTCGCAACACTCCTGACGCCAGGAAAGTCGCTGCTTTTCTTTACTCTTCCACCGGCCTCCGTGGATCCGCCAGTTGGTTAACACTGGGATCAAGCAGCGCCTGCTTCCTTGATCACGTTGACCAGCAGAGCAATGCCGATCGCCAACAGCAGCAGATCGACGTAACGCTCGAACTTACCTTTTGCCAGTCGGCGGTGAAAAAATTTACCAATCGGTATGGCCAGCAAGACGAAGGGGAGGGAAACCGCCACATCGATGCCTACCTCCCGGGTCCAGAGTCCGGCTTGCCAATGGCAAAAAAGCAGCACGATGGTGGTGGGGACAAAAAAGCCCTGCAACGTGGCCCGAAATTCTGCGGGTGACCAGCGTCGTATGACGCCATAGATCACGATCGGTGGCCCCTGGGCGTTGTAGGCGCCTCCCAATAGTCCCGCGGTAAAACCGAAGCCAAAGGCCCAGCGATCATCGGCAAATCTCATCAAGCGGGGGCCCAACAATCGGTACCCGGCAAAGCTGATAACCACCGCAGCCAGCATACCTTCGATGATCGTGTCCGGCATCGTTACCAGCAGGTAAACACCCAGCGGAATACTGACACAAGAGGAGGCCGCCAGTCGCCAGGCACTGGAGAGCTTAATCAGCCGCCAATCCTGGATAGAAACACAAATCGCTACCACGGCCGAGGCGACTGCCACGATCGGTGTGGCAACTTTTGCGTCGCCAATCAACAATGTTAACAGTGGCATGGCAACCAGGGCATCCCCAAAGCCGAAGGTCGATCGGACCAGGGTGGCCAGGAACACAATTGCTGCAACGTACCAGATGTCAGGGGTCATGGGGCAAAATGTCGCATTCTAAGTCCGCCACCGCCGGGCACCATTTCTCCGCGGCGAATGGTCCCGACCGCATTGAGTAGTTGGTGACCGGTGCGCAACGCTTGATAGCTATCGGAGAAAACAAAATCACCTTCGTGCATTTGCAGGACAGCAATATCGGCCACCGTCCCCACCTTCAAGGTGCCCAACTGGTCCTCTCGCCCCAGTACTTGAGCGGGCCGACTGGTAGACATTTCTACGACCCGCTCCAGGGGGACGCCCAGCAAGAGAAACTTGGACATCGTCGTGGGCATATCGTAAACCGGTCCGTGCAAGTTCTTCACGTGCAAGTCAGTGCTGATCGTCGTCGGTTCAAAATCCTGTTCAATGGCTGCCTCTACGACATCCCATTCAAAGCTACCGGCTCCGTGTCCCACGTCAAAAACCACACCCCGCTCGGCAGCCTCGCGGACCGCGGGAAAAACCTTGCCGGACGGATCCAAAATCCGTTCGCTGCCCCCTTTGAAGCAGTGGGTAATGCAATCGCCCGCCTGCATATGCTCGAGCATTTCGGGAATGGGCATCGGGCTCTCACCGATATGGACCATCAACCAGGTGTTGGATTCCCTGGCCGCCTGCACGGCCTCAAGAAAGTTATCCCACCCTTGCTGGCCTTCTCCGATCAAGTGTCGTCCCGCGCGAATCTTCACGCCGACGGCCACGTCGGGATTATCGCGAATCACCTGCACGGCACCCTTTGGATCTGCATACCGCCGGTCCATTAATTCCCCGATGATGGCCCGCGGGTCATTTCGCCCCTTGGCCGTAATCAAGCCGGTGCAAGAGAGGTTCACCAGTGCCAGAATTTGTGTTTCCGCGCGGTCAATAATATCACGGCGGAAACCATCAAAATTAAAGGACCCGGCGCTACCCGCATCGAGCAGCGTGGTGACGCCACCGGCAGGGCAAAGTGGATCTGGTTCGATCGAAATCGGCACATGCCGGTGATAAACATGCACGTGCAGGTCAATTAAACCTGGGGTGACGAGCAAACCACGGGCATCGAATACGCAATCCGCCTGGTCAGCTGGCAAGTCGTCCCCAATCTCGGCAATCACACCACCCTCAACGGCTACGTCTTTCACTGCCCGTAACTGTTGAGACGGGTCGATCACTTCTCCGCCACGAATCAGAATATCCCATTTCATCTCGAATTGATCTCCCCTGGGCACCACGTCTGCAAATCTTGCTGCAACCTTGCACCGGCACTTATTCAATGCGAAAATCTAGAACAACGCAACCAGTACCAAACAAAAGGAACGTCATCCCGTGGATTTAAATCAGCAATATGGTCTCCGTCGCGTCAT
>JAYGDG010000822.1:0-2307 GCA_046583015.1 Pirellulaceae bacterium
CTGGACTACCTGAAGAAACACGGCCCCACCGCACCACCGCAATGGAACGGGACCATTGTCATGACCAGCAAATAGGTGCTGCCAAAACCACTCAAGGTAAGCGTGTCGGAAAACGCCAGCTAGTCTTTCAGGTGGACTCGACTGCCCACTTTCTTTAACGCAGCCAACTGCTTGTTTTGAGCCGCATCACTTAGTGGATTTCCCTGCAGGTAAAGGTGCCAGAAGGGAGAAAAACGCTTTTCTCCCACACTGTCTTTTTGAGCCATCTCAACGAGCACTTGCAGGTCTGTCACTTTGTTGTTGTTCAACAACAGGTAACGAAGCTCCGTCAATCCCCTGATCGGTCCCAGGTCAGCCACCTGGTTATTGCGTAAATCGAGCGAGGAGAGATTTGTCAGTTTCGCCACTGGTCCGATGCCAGCCAATTGATTGCCATCAACATATAAAGACCAGAGTTTCGTTAATCCATTAACGGGCGTTAAATCCTTTAGCTGGTTATTTGAGAGGTACAAGGAACGGAGGTTCGCCAACTTGCTCACTGGCTGTAAATCAGCGACCTGGTTATCTGCCAGTTGCAGGTACTGCAACGCCGTAAGGCCTGCCAGTGGTTTAAGGTCGACGATCTTGTTCTTAGCCAGGTTCAATGACTGAATGTTCTTTAAGTCTTTGAGCGGCGTCAGATCGGCGATTTCATTGTTAGCCAAATCCAACAGTGCCAGGCTGCGACACTTATCGAGACCGGCCAGGTTGGTGATCTTTTTTCCCTTGGCAACGATCGTCGATATGTTCTCCACGTCCTGGACTGTCAACGGTTTATCGTTATTACGCTTCTCGAAAACATATTGTCGCACAGCGGCAGCCAGGTTCTTGTCCGGAAAAAGATCCTCCGCGGAAACCGACGCCATCGCCGTCCACGAAGCCAAGAAAACCAAGAGGTATCGATGCAATGGAAAACTCATCAATCAAGTTCCTTCAATCAAGTTCCCTGTCGGCAACCCGCTCCAGAATCGGGAAAACCTTTCCCCACTAGATTACTGTTTCGACGGGCGCGATTCCAGTACCAGGGGCTGAATTCGCGGTTACCAGCTAAGATTCGTTAGCCGGCCGCCTGGGCCAGTACAGCTTCCACGCCGCTGTAGGCAACTTGGGCCTTTAAACAAACGTGTCGAAAAGCCTCCGGACGCGAAACTCCCTCCAGCCGAAAGACCTCCGTCTCCCCTTTTTTGAAGATCAAGTCACCCGCGAAATACCAGCTTTGACCAGCCCGGACGTCTACCAGCACCTCGTTAAACTGGTCCAAACTAACACTGGATTCTTCCACGTTGCGCAAGCCCCGTTCCACGATGAGCCGGTGATTGGTCACTCGATAGCGGGTAGCAACCAGCGGCCCTAGCCGGTGGAAAAACAGCACCAGGGAAACGGGGATAAACATCAAGGCAATAAGGTTACCGAGACGGAAAATGTAGATATCGGGAAACCGAATGGCATACAGCCTGCCCAAGATTCGGCCCAGCGGATTCGCCGCGATGGAAGGCCAAACGGTCATGACTGTGACTTCGTCTAAATCTGACAGGGAAACACCTGCCGTCGACTCTTGCATCACTCCCGTCCTCTTTTCCGACCACCATCGTTTCGTAAATGGCAAAACGTGAACCTGCCAGTAGGCTTCACGCAGCTTTCGAAGGTAACACATGCAGAACCTTCCGACCAGCCCCAAGTTGGCCGGAGGAGTCAGTGTCTCCGTCCAGGCAAATAGAAACCAAATAGCCAGCGATACAGAGCATCGAGAACCCGCTCGTCTGGGCGGTCACCTCTGCAATAACGATCACTGCCAACCGGCAAACCTCGATCGCAACGGGCCCCGTAACCGGTAAGCGGTTCGCTCAGCGCATAAAAAAAACCCACTCGAACTGGCTCGTTACGAGTGGGTTTTAATCTTCTTTAATTTAGTAGTCATTCTCTCTTGCGAGAAAACAGAACTCTTCTCTGTATGAGGACCGCGTCCACCTTTCATCCATCGATGTCACCATCTGTGGATGCTTCATCCTTTAGAAAGGAGGTGATCCAGCCGCAGGTTCCCCTACGGCTACCTTGTTACGACTTAGTCCCAATCACGGAGTTCACCTTCGGCGTCTGCCATTATAGCGCAACGACTTCGGGTGCCCCCCACTTTCGTGGCTTGACGGGCGGTGTGTACAAGGCTCAGGAACACATTCACCGCGGTATGCTGACCCGCGATTACTAGCGATTCCAACTTCATGCAGGCGGGTTTCAGCCTGCAATCCGAACTAAGGCGCACTTTTTGGG
>JAYGDG010000841.1:0-2003 GCA_046583015.1 Pirellulaceae bacterium
TCCCTGCTTGATGTGGGTATGCTGGTCCCACTGCTCGTTGTTGAAGGGCAGGGTATGGGCATGACTGACTTGAATGAAGCGAACATTGCGTTCGGCTAATCGCCTTGCCATCAGGCACATTTTCCCAAAGTTCTCGGTCGTAGGTTCGTCCATGCCGTAAAGCTGCCGCGTTTCTTTTGATTCATTCGAGAGGTTGAGTGCCTCGGGCGCTGCCTGTTGCATTCGGAAGGCCATTTCAAAGCCGGCGATTCTCGCCTCCAAGTCCGAGTTGGGTCCGGTGGCCAGCAGGTGTTTTTCGTTCAGGCGTTTCAGGTAACGCAGTTGGGCCTGTTGCTGGACCTTGTTGCGAAACGAGTTGTCCAGGAATTCAAAGCGGGCGTCTTTCATCAGGCTGTTGGGATAGCCGGGTGTGCCGAGAGGAACTCCCTGGTGAATCGAGGGAAGAAAGGCCGTGCCAAAGTTGTCGACGCCACCGTGCAAACTGGTCGGACAGATGGTGATGAAACTGGGCAGGTTGTTGTTCTCGGTCCCCAGCCCGTAACTGACCCAGCTGCCCATGCTCGGTCGCAACAGCGAATCACTGCCGGTCGACAGTTTCATGCAGGCTCCGCCATGGGCCACGTTTTGATCACACAAGCTGTGGATCATGCATAGTTCGTCAGAGACCTCCGGCAGGTGTTGCCAGAGTTCGCTCATCGGGATGCCGTTCTTACCGGTCTTACGAAACTTCCAGGGAGAAGCCAGCAGGTTGCCGCGGGAAGCAAACTGGACACGGGTTCGCTGGAACGGTGGTTTCTTACCGTCGTTCTTTTGCAGTTCTGGCTTGGGATCAAACAGGTCGATGTGCGAGGGGCCACCGTGCATGAAGAGGAAAATAATCCGCTTGGCACGAGGTTTGAAATGAGGCTGCCTGGCGGCCAGTGGATGTGCAGCGGCTGGCCCAGCAGCAAGTCCCTGGCCATGCAACAGGTCTGCCAGGGCCACGCTTCCAAACCCGACACACCAGGATTGTAGTAAATCCCGCCTGCTAGGTTGCAGTAGACCAGGCGGATGTTTTGAACGAGGTTCTTTCATGGTCTGCGGTCGCCTCGGGCAATGCTTAATGGAGGTAAATAAACTCGCTGGTTAGCAGCAGCGTGTGACAAAATGTTTCCCAGTCGGCCAGCGGCTGTTTTTCCAGGTTGACTTCAGCTCGTACCGCCTTGATCAACTCCCTGGCTTCGGTAATTTCCGTAGCAGTCGGTGGACGGCCCAATAATGATTCAAAAAGATATTTCAAACGTTCTGTCTCATTAGGGTACTTACTGGTTGCCTGCTGAGCAATTTCCTGGGCGATTCCCTGCATCCAGGGATTGTTCATCAGGAACAAGGCCTGGGTCGGAATCGTGGTGGTGGTCCGGTTGCCAGTAGGAGCAGCTGGGTTGGGGAAATCAAAGAGCGTAAACAACTTGTAGACATTGGTACGGACAATCGGCAGGTAGACCGAACGCCGCCGACTGGACTCGTAGAGTTGACGGTTTTCCTGGAGATTCTTGGGAGACGGGTCCTGGGTGCGGACCGCTGCCGTGGGAGCTCCACCGAGCGACAGATCCAAGCGGCCTGCTGTAAACAAGAGGGTATCCCGGATGACTTCGGCTTCCAATCGCTGGGGCTGGTAACGCCAGTACCAGCGGTTTTCGGGATCGGTCCTTGCGCTGGCCTGATCGTAGCTGCTTGCCATTTGGTAAGCGTGGGAAGCGAGGATGTATCGGTTCAATTGCTTGATCGACCAGTCAAATTCGATCAGCTTCAGCGCCAAGTGGTCCAGTAGCTGAGGATGGCTCGGCTGTTTGCCAGAATGGCCAAAGTTCTCGGTCGACTTGACCAGGGCCCGGCCAAAATTCCAGCGCCAGACGCGGTTGGCAATGACCCGGGCCGTCAGCGGGTTGCGCGGAGAGGCAATGGAATTGGCCAGTTGCAATCGCCCACTTTGATCCTGGGGATATTTTGCCTGGTCATGCCCG
>JAYGDG010000843.1:0-5449 GCA_046583015.1 Pirellulaceae bacterium
AGCCTCAATCCAGCGGAAATTGAGCCTGCCGTGCAGGCCGGTGCGGAACTGGTCCTGTCCGTGAACTCCACGAACCGGCAGCAGGCTCTCGATTGGGGATGCCCCGTGGTTGTGATTCCGGACGATCCGGCCACGCTTGGCGGCTTGGAAGAGACGGTTGAAGAGCTGGCGATTGCTGGTGTCCCCTTGCGTATTGATCCGATCTTGGAACCGATTGGATTTGGTTTTGCCGAGAGCCTGCAACGATACTGGTCCGTGCGTCAAAAATTTCCCGATGCAGAAATGTTGATGGGTACCGGTAACCTCACTGAAATGACCGATGTCGACAGCGCCGGTGTAAATGTGCTGTTGCTGGCAATCTGCGAAGAGCTTTCCATTCACAGCGTCTTGACAACCGAAGTGATCAACTGGAGTCGGTCCAGTGTAAAGGAATGTGACCTGGCCCGCCGACTGGTCCATTATTCTCTTCGTCAGCAGGTGCCTCCAAAACACCTGGAGCCGAAGCTGGTTAGTTTGCGAGATCCACAGGTCCATCGATTTGGCAAGGAACACCTGCAACGACTGGCAGAAGACATTAAGGATCGAAATTACCGACTGTTTGTTGAAGATCAAACGCTTCACCTGGTCTCGGCAGGATTGCATTTGAGTAACGAAGATCCCTTCCTGTTGTTTGAGCAATTAATGCAGGGGGAAGGACAACAGGATCCACCGACCAATGTTGATGCATCGCACGCGTTTTACCTGGGATACGAGATGGCCAAGGCGATGACCGCTGCTACCCTGTCAAAACAGTACCAGCAAGACCAGTCGCTGGACTGGGGATACTTGACGCGTCCGGAGAAACATCATCGACTTAAGATCAGCGGTCGTCGTGCCCAGTTGCAAACCGATGCCGATCTTCCCGAATCAGTGAACGAGGAGTGAGGGATGTCAGAGACGTCGTCAGCCTCCACACGCAGCTCGCCGGTGCCTGCCGCCGGCCAGGCTCCCTTTGCGCCGCTGGTCCGCGAACTGGTTCCCATGCCGGACAGCGAAGCGGTTTTCGCGAAGCTGGCTGCCCAGCCCCATTGCCTGTTTCTGGACAGTGCACGGCGCGATCGTCAACTGGGACGTTACTCGTACATCATGGTTGATCCCTTCGATTACCTGGAATTCATGCCACAGGATCACCAGGCACTGGATGTGTTGCAGGAGAAGATGAGCGCTTTCACGGTAGCCGGGACAACAGAGCACGAGGGAGAATTGCCGCCGTTTCAGGGAGGCGTTGCCGGCCTCTTCGGGTACGATCTTGCTTTTGGTGTAGAGAGTTTGCCGGCCGTTGGTTGCGACGAATTTCAAGTTCCGGCGATGGCCGTCGGTTTCTATGATGTGGTCGTTGCCTTTGACCATCAACAAAATCGCGCCTGGATCATTTCTCAAGGGCTGCCTCACCACGATCCGTCCGCTCGTCAACAACGTGCTGAAGAACGCTTGCTGCAAATTGAACACTGGATTTACGATGAATTACCACACCAAGAGGATGAGTCGCTCACCGCGGAGCCAGATTTGCTTCCCTTGAACCAGTTGGCTCCCCAGTTCGAAGTGCCGGGTCCGGCAGGATTGCTTAGCGATTTTTCTGCCGACGGTTATTGTGATGCAGTTAGACGGGCCGTCGATTATATTTACGCGGGTGATATTTTCCAGGTGAACCTGTCACAACGCCTGCTGTTTCCGGCCAGTTTCGACAGCGTCTCGCTTTACTTGCGGCTGAGACGCTGCAATGCAGCTCCCTTCGCCGGGTATTTTGAAACAAATCAGTTTCAGATTGTAAGTGCTTCGCCAGAACGATTCCTGCAGGTTCAGCAGGGGATGGTCGAAGCCCGACCCATCAAGGGAACGCGTCGTCGGTCCTCGCATCCAATTGCCGATCTCTTTACCGCGGATGATTTGAGGGCCAGTGAAAAGGACCGCGCTGAAAATGTCATGATCGTTGATTTGTTGAGAAACGATCTGTCGAAGGTATGTAAACCGGAAAGTGTTTTTGTTTCTGATCTCTGCCGCCTCGAAACTTACGAGTTTGTCCAGCACCTGGTGTCCGTCGTGCGAGGAGAATTGCCAGCTGGCAAGACTTCCCTTGATCTCATTCGGGCGACCTTTCCAGGAGGATCGATCACCGGGGCACCCAAGGTGCGAGCCATGGAGATTATCGCTGAATTGGAACCGACAGCACGGGGACCTTACTGTGGCTCGATGGGATACATCGGCTTCGATGGGACCATGGACCTGAATATCCTGATTCGAACCATCATTGCTGGTCGCGGTTGGTGGCAACTTCCGGTCGGAGGAGGTATTGTGGCTCAATCGACGCCACGCAAGGAATATGCTGAAACCTGGGATAAAGCGATCGGGTTGATCCGGGCACTCCAGTAACCAGCAGGAACGAGAGATACTTTTCGAGGAACGTTACCATTTCATGATCCTGCTAATCGATCATTACGACAGCTTCGTCTACAACCTGGCCCGCTACCTGAACCGCTTGGGCCAGCAAACCAGCGTGGTTCGCTTTGATGAAATCGAGCTAGACCAGATTCAAGCGTCCACCGTGGATGCCATCGTCCTCTCTCCTGGTCCCTGTGCACCCCAACAGGCTCAGCCGTCCGTGGACCTGGTGCGTCGCTTCACCGGAGTCATTCCCATACTGGGTGTTTGCCTGGGGCATCAGTGCATCGTGGCGGCCTTCGGTGGCCAGATCGTGCCTGCTTCAGAACCGATGCATGGGCGTACCAGCGAGGTGTTGCACGATGGGCAGGGGGTGTTTGCCGGTCTGGAGAATCCACTGACGGCTTGCCGCTACCATTCCCTGGTTGCCGAACGCTCGACGCTGCCAAGTGAACTGGAAGTGTCTGCCTGGCTAGAGGATGAAACCGTGATGGCAATTCGGCATCGATCTGCAGCTGTGGTTGGGATTCAGTTTCATCCCGAATCGGTATTAACGGCGGCAGGATATCCACTGTTAGCGAACTTCCTCGACCTGCATGGTTTCAAGGTGGAGAGACCGCTGCCGGCCATTGACCAGGAATGTCAGCAAGTTGTTGCCTCCACGCCACCACAAACCGACAGGCCGGTCAGTTTTTAGACTAGTTATCAACGGCAGATATTCGGCAATAGGACCAGTTATTCGTGATACTCGAAGCCATTGTTACCACGCTCAATGCGGATCAAAGTGTGAATGTCTCGCCCATGGGCCCCCTGGTGGATGCGTCCATGAAAGAATTTACCCTGCGCCCTTATGAGACTTCCATGACTTGCCAAAATCTGCAGCGTACCCGGCAGGGAGTGTTGCACGTGACCGATGACGTCGAGCTGTTGGCCAGGGCCGCTATTAATCAGTTGGATCCGCTGCCAGAAATGGTTCCAGCAACCGCTGTGGAAGGGAGCATTCTTGTCGCGGCTTGCCGCTGGTATGCCTTTGAAGTAGTTTCGCTCGATGACCGCAATGAACGGGTGACGATGCAATGCCAGGTGGTGGAAAGTGGTCGACAACGTGACTTTTTTGGATTTAATCGCGCTAAACACGCCGTATTGGAAGCAGCGATCCTGGCGACCCGTGTCCAGTTTTTGCCGGCGGCCTTAATCCGTAGCCAACTAGAGCAACTGGCCGTGATCGTCGGGAAAACGGCTGGTGCCCAGGAGCAGCGTGCCTTCGACTTGTTGCAGGATTACGTCGACAACCAAGTGAGAAACGCATCTTCTTCCTGAAAGAGGAGTGGGGCGGAATGTCAGCCAGTGACCGATTACGTCGAATTCAGGTGGTGGCATCGAGCCGACTCCATTTTGGGCTGTTGTCTTTCGGCCATTGTCAGCGAAGACAGTTCGGTGGAGTGGGGGTGATGATTCAGCAACCCACCTGCAAACTCTATTTTACCAGCAGTTCGTCATTTGACGTTGCCGGGAAACTTTCAAATCGAGTGCTGGCTTTCGTTCACCACTGGACTCAATGGCATGGTCATTCGGAATTGCCACTGTGCCGTATCGAAGTGGAGTCTGTTGCGCGTGAACATGTTGGCTTGGGAGTAGGGACTCAACTTGGCCTCTCCGTTGCCAGCGGATTGAACCGTTTGTCGGGGCGTTCCGAAGTGCCGATTACGGAGCTGGTCCAGAGCGTTGGACGAGGTGCCCGCTCGGCGGTAGGAAGCTACGGGTTTTTGTCAGGAGGTTTGATTGTCGACGCCGGAAAGACGGATACGGAACAGATCTCGCCATTGGAAGCACGGTTGCCGGTTCCTGCCTCCTGGCGGTGGGTGCTGATTTGTCCGCAGCAGGGTAGTGGTCTGTCGGGTGAAAGCGAAGGCCAGGCATTCGAACAACTGCCACCGGTTTCGGAAGCGGTCAGCGAGCGTCTGGAAAATGAAATTCAAGAGGAAATACTCCCGGCAGTTCGTGAACATCAGTTTCAGCGATTTGCTCAAGCCGTGTTTCGCTTTGGAGAACGGGCAGGCAGTTGTTTTGCGACCGTTCAGGGGGGATCCTATCATGGCCAGGAGCTTATCCGGCGAGTTGACTGGTTGCGGTCACTGGGAATCGAGGGTGTTGGCCAGTCTTCCTGGGGGCCGACGCTCTTCGCACTATTTGAGGACGAATCGGCAGCAGAGTCGTTCGTTACCTATGCTCAGCAAGATCCCATGGGCGAGAGTCTGGAATATCAAATTGCCAGCACCGATAATAGCGGAGCGAGGTTTTCCGAAGGTTTATCTATTGAGGGAGAATAAAAGTGGCAACGTTTCAGTGTCCGCAGTGCAACTTGACGTTAACCGAAACGGATCAACTCCCTCAGGTTTGTACTGGCTGTGGAGCAGACTTGTCGGAATTACAGAAGGTTGTGGACTGGGTTCCCATTGCCCGGGTTTCGAATCTGGCCGAAGCAGGTTACCTGGTAGATTTCTTGACCGCCCGTAAGATTGGGAGCGATATTACGGAGGAAAACGAATTCAATGCTGCTGCGGGAGCCTGGTACTCATCGTTTGTTTTGCGGGTTGCTCAAGAAAACGCGGATGCGGCGCGCAGCCTCCTGACCACCGGTGAGTACGGTGAAGAGGAAACTTCCCTCGACGAAGACTGGCAACAAGTCAGTGGTGGTGGCCTGGTGAATTCTTCGACACAGTTCTTGAAGTGGGCATTGTTGTTGCTGGTGATCGCCGGTGTCGCTGCGGTGATCCTTAATGATGATCAGAAACCAGCGCCGCCCGGGCAGCCAGTTGAGGCCCAGTCGTTTCATGAATTCCTGGCCCAGCAACCAGGGCCCTGGATTTTTGAGAATGAATCGGGTGTGCGGTCTTATCTTTACTTCAATGCAGCCCAAAATCGTCTGACGGTTAAGCAAGATCTTGATGGAGACGGAACGCTGGAGTATCAGCGCACGTTTCAGGCCCGCTACTTCTGCCCCGCTTGTCGGGTTAAGATGCCGTCTGCC
>JAYGDG010000868.1:0-2130 GCA_046583015.1 Pirellulaceae bacterium
CTTCGGAGGCCGACGCTCTATCCAGTTGAGCTATGGAGACAGCAGTAAAACGCGAAGCTCTTGCATCGTAGCAGGCGTATTTTTTCCGTACTAGTACCAATCGGAGCCTCCACAAGCCCCCACAAAACATGAGCCCGGCAACGCGCACGGTGGCTCAACGTCGTAAAACCCAATAAAATGACATCTTGCTTCGTTCTGATATTCCCTTCACTAGCAGATCCTCGCTTCCCATGAACGAACCCCTTCAGCACCAGGTCAATGAGGCCGCCTGCCAGCAGTTAGAAAAAAGCTGGTTTGCCGGCGAGCCCGTGGAGATTGAAGTCTGCCTGGCGGGATTGCCAGATGAAGAAATGACTGGCACGAGCGAAGAACTGATCTGCATCGAGATGGAATTTCTCTGGAAGCAATGGTCACGTGCCACAGCGACCAGCCTTAAATCAACTGAAGAGCCAGTGACCCCCACTTCCGTCGAGCAATACCTGCAGCGCTTTCCACAACTCGGTAATCTTCAACACCTGGAACGACTCGTTTCCGAAGAGATCAACTGTCGACTTCAGGTCGAGGACCGAGTCAATCCCGCCGAATACCGCCAGCGCTTTCCAGAGCTGGCGGCTGAAAGCTCGCTGGTGCGCAGTCGTCTCGCCACTCTCCAGCAGCAACACGACACGGGCCAGGAAGACCAAACCATGGTCGCCCGCAGTCCACCCGACCAGACTGGCTACGGTCACGCTGCCGTTGTGGAAGAAACACTGCACGGCACGCCCTCCAATCTCCAGGCCAAGGATGCCTACATTGGCAAGGAAGTGGGAGGCTACAAAATTCTCACTGAAGTTGGCCGGGGCGGCATGGGTGTTGTCTACAAAGCCTTTGACACAAAACTTAAACGGATCGTGGCCCTCAAGGTCTTACGAAACCTGGTTCACTCCGATGCGTCCGAACTTGACCGGTTTCTTGGCGAAGCAACTGCCGCCGCCCAAATGGACCACCCCAACATCATCAGTGTTTTCGAAATCGAAAAAGACGCGGAGGCTCCCTTCGTCGTGCTGGAATTTGCCAGCGGCGGTGCCTTGAACGACCGCATTGATGGGACACCCTTTGCTGCCGAGAAAGCGGCGCAACTGATTCTCACGCTGGCAGAGGCTATCCATGCGGCTCACGAAAAAGGGATTGTCCACCGTGACCTAAAACCTGGCAACGTCGTCTTTACTGCCAACGATGAAGTGAAAATCACCGATTTTGGCCTGGCCAAGTGGATCGATGAAGCTTCCGATCTTACCAAAACCGGGGAAATGGTAGGGACACCCAGCTACATGGCACCCGAGCAAGTGGCCGGCAAATCGGGTATTATCACTGCCCGCACAGATGTCTATGCCCTCGGCGTCATTCTGTATGAACTCCTCACCGGACGCCCTCCTTTCACGGGTTCATCCTCAATCAATACGGTACTGCACGTGATGGAAGATGATCCGGTTCCGCCCAACAAGTTGCAGTCTGAAATCGGTCATGACCTCAACACCATCTGCTTGAAATGCCTGGAGAAGCAACCGGAGAAACGTTATGGGACGGCAGCCCAACTGGCTGCGGACCTGCAAGCTTACCTGGAAGATCGCCCGATCACGGCGCGCCGCCCATCAACCGTGGAAAGAAGTCGCAAATGGATCCGGCGGCACCCAGCCACCAGTGGATTCCTGGCCGTCGCCACCATGGTCGTACTGGCTCTGATCTATACCGGGATCCAGGTCAACCAACGCCTGCAAGTTGAACGAGATAAAGCCCAGGACAATGCCAACCTGGCAACGGCCCAAAAAATAAGAGCAACAGAGGCTCAAGAAAGGGCGGAAAACGAAAAGACTCAGGCGGAAACGGCTCGCAACGTTGCTCAACAAGAAAAGAAACGGGCAGACATCGCTCGTGGGGAAGCGGAAAGCAACGAAGCGCGCGCTTTGCACGCAGCCTATGTCAACTCGATTAGCCTCAGTCAGCAAGACTTGGAAGCCTCCAACTTTGATGGTGCCGATGACCGTCTACTAGAAATCAAAACCAATCCAAGCATGGCTCAACATCGCCAGTTCGAGATGGAGATCTTGGAAAGCGTCAACAAGGGTGCTTACTTTAAGCTGGTACCGGACA
>JAYGDG010000020.1:0-3215 GCA_046583015.1 Pirellulaceae bacterium
CATGCAACTGACTAGCAAGAGGAGCCGACGACATTTACGTTGAATAAGCGACACTTGCACAGGCAGTAAGACCATTATTTTCTCCAAGGTCAGCCGGGATCAAAGAACTTCTATCTAGTTTATACCGATTGCTCCCAGCGGCCGGCCAACTTTCTGCAAAAAACTCACGTTCTTCGGCCGATTCGATCATTTTAGGGATTTTCCCTGGATCACTCAATCGGGAAGCGGCCCATTTACCAGCAAGCCAGCAATTTCTCTCAGTTGCAACGATTTGTCCGGGACCGTTCTTGCTGACGATAGTCCGTCGCTTATCATCAGAGGTCCAACAGAGTTTACTGTTTCCTGATCCTGGAGCCTGCCATGAGAAATCGTCACCATCTTGCGATCTTGTTTGCCCCCCTGTTGTTCTGCTTGCCCGCTCAAGCAGCCGAGTGGTCGCAGTTTCGGGGACCCCTGGGCAATGGAGTCAGCCAGGAAACTAAGCTGCCAACCCGCTGGAGTTCGAAGCAGGGAATTCGCTGGAGTGTTCCCCTGGAGGGTCAATCAAATTCGTCACCCGCCGTCACCAGCAAACGGATCGATCTCACCACGCAGAAAAAAGACCAGTCGTTGTGGGTGATTTCAATTGACCGCAAGACGGGAAAGGTATTGCGAGAAACCCGTGTGGGTAGTGGAGCACTGGCTGCCAAGGGGGCAAGTAACCTCTATGCCCATCGACACAATGCGGCCACTCCGTCCCCGATCGCGGACGAAGACCATGTTTGGGCTTTCTTCGGTACCGGTCTGCTGGTCTGCCTGGAGGCCAAAAGCGGACGTACCGTTTGGCAGCGAGACCTGGTCAAGGACTACGGTGCTTATGACATTACCTTTGGCATGGGATCCTCGCCGCGACTCTGGGGTGACCAGGTCTATATCGCCTGCATGACCAAGGGTGTTTCATACGTGGTTGCTCTCAACAAGTTGACCGGTAAGCAAGTATGGCAATCGAAGCGCAGATTAGCCGCCAAAGATGACGGACCCGACGCTTACTCCACACCAACGATTTTCCAGCAGGGTCAACAGTCATCGCTGCTAGTTTCCGGTTCGGATCACATCGCCGCCTATGAATTGAAGACGGGCAAACAGCTCTGGATCAGTAGCGGACTCGCCATTGATAGTCCCTATGGCCGTATCATTGCCTCACCCGTTTCCGCAGAAGGTGTGGTGATCGCCACGTCGGCCAATCCTGGCGGTGGTGGACTGGGCCATGTCCTGGCCATCCGCGGCAATGGGCAAGGAGACATCACGCAATCACATCGACTGTGGAAAATGGCTAAAACCACTCCCGATTCGTCGACCCCCGTCTGTTACCAGGGCAAAGTCTACCTGGTAACGGATAAGGGTATTGCCAGTTGCGTGGACCTCAAATCAGGTGCACTGCTATGGCAGAAGCGTTTACCGCAGGGACCTTACCACGCATCCCTGGTTGCAGGTGATCAGCGGGTCTATTTTCTTTCGATCGACGGTACGTGTTCAGTCGTGGCTGCTGACCAAACCGGTAAAACACTCTCTACCAACAAGTTAGAGGGAACGTTCTATGCTTCACCAGCAGTTAGTGGAGGGACCATCTACTTGCGTGCCTACCAGCGACTGATCGCGATAGGGGGCTAATATTACTCGATTTGTTCTATTTTCCTCTGAATACGTTTGGTCAGTAGAACTGTCTCGTCTTATAATCGAGCTTGGTCATTTTGCGTTCATTAATACGTATAGTGCAGCGATTTTTTCTGACTCAAAAAGACTGTTTTAACGAACTTATTCTATATCTTCTTAATCGTTTAGGGTGGAATAACATGAAATCATCATCACGTCGTGGCTTTACGCTTGTAGAGCTTTTAGTTGTCATCGCAATCATTGGAATTCTGGTTGCTCTACTGCTACCAGCGGTTCAGGCAGCTCGAGAAGCAGCCCGAAAAATGTCCTGTGGAAACAATCTCAAGCAATTGGGAGTTGCCCTCCACAACTACCACGAAACCTACAAGCACTTGCCTCATACCAGTATGTATTTTTGGACGCGGCAATCGAAGAATGGTTTTGCCTGGTACAACAGCAGCAAGGGTGGCATGCTGGTCCGACTGCTCCCCTTCATCGAGCAAAGCCCCATTTACAATGACCTGGACTTTAATCTGGCCGGCTGCCAGCCGGGGACACCAGCGAGTGGCCCCTGGTACGTGCTGAGCAACAACCCGCGTCAATTTGAAGATCAAAGAGATCGCAGCGGGAAATTCTACCGATCGAACATCATTGATACTTTTTTGTGTCCATCGGCCGCCGTCGATCCCTATGTCAACCGGACCAATCCCAATTCGGATCGATCCATTTCATGTTACGCCCAGTCGCTTGGCTCAAGTTACATGAGATCCAACGGGAACTGGTGTCGGGACTATCCGGGCAACGTGTTTGGTACCGGCCCCGCTACCTGGGGTACTGAGGGACGTGCTTATCGTGTCTCTGGCGTATTTGCCCGCGGCAGTTGGGCAGCCAGGTTCCGCGATATTACCGACGGCACATCGCAAGTAATTGCGATGGGTGAAGTCCTGCCTAACAAGGCATCTCATCAGCGCTGGGGGTGGATGTATTTCGACTCGTTGTGGACAGCCACGACCGGTCCTATTAACTACCCGATCCGTGGCCTGGGAGATCCCGGCCATCCGGGAGCCGGCGACTGCAGCCACTGGTACAACTTTGTCACGGACCAGGGATTCCGGTCCATGCACAAGGGTGGCGCCCAGTTTGTCTTTGCCGATGGATCCGTTCACTTGCTGGCAGAAACCATGGACTACATGGTCTACCAGCGACTGGGTGATCGTCGAGACGGCAGACCGATAGGCAGTGCCGACTGGGCTGACTGATTCGCGGAGGCCATTTGCAAGACAGAACGCTACTGGTCTGCGCTTTGCCTGCTGCCATCTGCCTGTTGGCCGGAGTTCGCGCCCCGTTATTGCTCTTACTTTGGCCTGGCCTTTGGCAAGCTCAACGCTCGCTGAATTGTTGGCGAAGCTGCTGAGAGAAGTCAGCTTCAACTCCCAGTTCGTAGGCCAGCGGGTCCACGCGGTAGCGCCTCTTCGTTTGTCTAAAATCCTCGTCGGTATCGATTAGGCCCAGTTGAAACGCCAGGCGATCCGAGTACCCCGGAAACACGACTCCCCAACTCAGCGGATTAACCACCCCCGGTG
>JAYGDG010000056.1:0-1709 GCA_046583015.1 Pirellulaceae bacterium
TGGTTTGCGATTGCCAGCATGTTTTTTTGTGCAGCGATTTTGACGGCTGGCCCGGTCGTCTATGAAACGGTTGAGAAGATCCAGATCGTCCTGGTTAGTGCGGTGGTGTTGCTGATCATCGTGCTGGCCTGTTGGCTGGTCCGTTGGGATGCCGTGGTTGCCCAATGGTGGCAGGTGGTGACCGTCGGCTTTCCTAACTTTATTCCACCGGCCGATTCTGGACTTGATACCGTCTTTTTGCTGGGCGCTTTAGCCTTTGCCGGGGCAGGTGGTACGACCAACTTGGGACAGAGCAATTACGTTAAGGACAAGGGTTATGGAATGGGCCATCATATCGGGCGGATTACCAGTCCGCTTACCGGGCAACAGGAAGCCAGTTCGACGGTCGGTTTCCATTTTCGCGATACCGCAGAGAATCGTTCCCGTTGGAGACGCTGGTGGAGGGCCGCTTGTTGGGAGCATTTTTGGAGTTTCTTCGTAACCTGCCTGGTCTGTTTAGTGCTGTTAACGTTGATCAGCTACAGCACGTTTTATGGGACGGATGGAGAACTGCGCGAGGGGGCAGCTAAGTATGGCGACAAGATGAACTTCGTCCTGGGTGAAGCGAACGAGGTTGGGACCGTCATTGGTCCGTGGGCCAAGAAAGTTTTCCTGGTAATGGGAATTATCATTCTGCTGACCACGGAGTTTGGTGTGCTCGACGCGGTCACGCGGATCTCGACCGATTTGGTCAAGGTAACCTGGTTACGTGACCACCCCAACTGGTCAGAAAGCCGCTTGTATTACCTCTTTTTGTGGGGCACGGTGTTGCTTGGTTCAGGGATCCTGCTGCTACAGCAACTGGATTTTGATGTGAGTGCGTTTCAGTTGTTCAAGCTGACCGCAGCCCTCAATGGAGCGGTGATGTTTATTTACAGTATCCTTTTGCTATACGTTAATCGTTTTCGTCTGCCGGCCCAGATTCGGCTCGGCGGCTGGCGGCTGCTGATCATGATTTGGGCGATTTGTTTCTTTGGTTTCTTTACGATCCGTGTGGGTTACGACAAGCTATCGCAGCTGTTTGGTTGAACGTAGCGACAACACACCTTAAAGAGTGATGGTCTGCTTCTGGGCGGATGATTCGAGCATGGCCAGTACGGCGGCGACACCAGCCCGGCCATCGGCGGCCGTTCCTTCGCCCCCCGGGTTCCCCTGGATCGAATTGACGAAGGCCTGCATTTGATCGCAGTAGGCTCCCATCCGCGGTGTCTGGTAAGCCGCGTCCGCCTGGTCAAAGCCAACCGGCGGCTGCTCGTAAACGGTTTCCCAGTTTCCCTTGCGGGCCAGTTGCAGCTTGCCATACGGGTCCAAGTCGAGCAGGCCCTCGTCCCCCATGAAACGGAAACGAAAGGCTTCGTCTGGAAAACCGGGGTCGGGAAGCACACTCGAGGACCAGTAGGTGCAGAGGGTGCCATCAGTGAACGAGATCAAAGCCATGGTGGTGTTTTCGTTCGGGTTTTCCTCCCGGAAGGTGTCACTGTGGGCGGCGATGGTGGCAATTTCGGTCCCCAGCCACCAGCGGCAGAGGTCGACGGTATGCGGGCCCCCATTGATTAAGTGGGCCACGCTGCGCGGATCTTTCCACCAGGACCAGTTGCCTCCGAAGCCTTCATCGTCACGCATGGTGGTGATGTCAAAGAGGGAGGACGTTTGCAGGCAACGGATTTTGC
>JAYGDG010000205.1:0-2050 GCA_046583015.1 Pirellulaceae bacterium
TACGTTCAGGAAGCCATCCGCGGTGGACATGATGGCGGCAAACAGGGCAGCAAAGACCACGCCTGCCAGGATCGCCGGAGTATGTAACTGTAAGAACTGAGGTGCGGCAGCGTCAGCGGCTGCCAGTTCTGGATGCAGGCCATTGATCACCAGCGCTCGCATGGCCAGTCCGATACTGATCCAGAGCAGTGCTGACACGCCAAAGCCAATCACGGAGACAGGCAGAATGTAGCGAACGTCTCGCACGTTCTTATTCATCATCATCTTGGTAACCACGTGCGGTTGTCCCACTCCGCCGAGCGCAAAGAGGAAATACCAGGACATGCAACCAAGCATTCCCAGCGTTCCCCAGGGAGCCATCGATTCGGCATCGTCCGCGGCAATGGTCTGGCTCATCTCCGCAAAGCCACCTGGCAAGGCATGGTAGGCGTAAAAGAAGACCAGCAGGGCGGCAATCATCATGATCAACCCCTGGAACAGGTCCGTGTAGACCGAGGCGATAATCCCGCCGGTGACGCAGTAAAAGACCAGTACGGCGCTGGAAATCACAACGCACCATTCCAGCGATATGTCCTGCCAGAAGCTGCCGCGAGACATGATATCCTGCAGCACGTGGGCCATGGCCTTGATCTGGGCTCCCAGGTAAGCCATGACTCCCAGCAAAATGGCTAGCGCCATCAGGAAACGGCTCAACTCGCTCTTGTAACGCGTAGCGACAACATCCGGCAGGGAGATTGAGTCCCGCATGGCAGCAAATAGCCAGATTCGTTTGCCGAGCAGGTAAAAGGAAAGACAGAAACCCATGGCGGCGCAGATCACCATCCAGACCGAACTGATGCCCATCTTGTAGATCAGGGCGGGTCCGCCAACGAATCCAAAACCGCTGAGCGTGCTGGAAAAGACGGCGATCCCGGTTACCAGGACTCCCAGGTTGCGACCGGCCATGAAAAAATCATGGGCGGTCTTGGTTTTACGCATCGCCCACAGGCCGATGACAATGCAGAGCACCATGTAGGCTGCCACACAACCAAAAACAATCGTGTTGCGGTAGGCTTCCATTACTGGTGATCCTCCCCGGCACGCTGTCGCTCTGCTAGAACCTGTTTGAATTTTTCATACCGTTCCGGTCGCAGCACGCAGGAATCAAATTGCACGACGTAGAAGATCACGAAGACCAGCGGCGTCAGTCCCAGACCGTAGATCATGAAGGCCGTTGGGACTGGCAGCCCCAGGAAGATAGGTGGATCCGACAGGGTGCCTGCTGCCAGCAGCGCCCGGTAAGAGAAGACCATGGCCAGGAACATCGTCAACATCAACCCGGCACCGGCGGCCATCCAGACACGTTGTTTCCTATTGAGATGCAGTGCCAGGCACAACATGCTGACAAACAGCAGGATCTCCAGGATTCCCAGCGCCGTGCCCAGCCAGACGATCTTGTCATTACGGACACTCGCACCCCCGATGGACATGTCCTGGTAGACAGGATGATCCAGGCCCTGGCTCGAGGGGACCTGGGCAACGAAAAAGGCAATCGTGATGATTCCAGCGATGGCCAGGTAAAGTGCGAAGATCCAGGTGGCTAATTTCATCGGTGGTTTCTTGTTATCTGGGTACTTAGCCGGGTTGGTTTTCGTCGCTCAGTGCCTGGCGGAAAGAGGCCCATAGCGTGGTGATGATGTTCTCAGCGGCCCCTTGTATGAGGCTATTTCCAATCGGTTTCAATAATCCTGTACGTTGCTGGACTTTGCCTTCCCAGGTTAAACATGTCAGCGGATCCATGGCCAGCGAAACGGTCACCTCCAGTGTCAGCCCGGCACCGATTTTCTTGCCGACGATCGACATTTTCAAGTGATTGGGTGGATCGCGCTCCAAAACGGTGAATCGTAACTGGAGAGAGCCAGCCAGAAAAGCGAACTTTGGTTTAACCCGGCAGAGCAGTTGATCCGAATCCACCTGCTCAAGGCGGTCTAAGTCGGGAATGAGCTGGGCCATGAATTGTAGATCACTGACCTTGTCCCAGATTTCGCCCTGGGGTTGCGAAAAGGTTTCT
>JAYGDG010000270.1:0-1971 GCA_046583015.1 Pirellulaceae bacterium
CCTGGCACCGACGCCGCTGGGCCAGCAAGTCACCTGCACGGCCCGGGTCATCAACGCCGACGGTTCACTCATCACGATGCAGTTCGAAGCCCATGACCAGCAGGAACGGATCGCGCGGGGGATTCACAAGCTGCGGGTCATTCGCTGTGACCGCTTTGCCAAGCGCGTGCAGGCGAAAACGGGGCAATAACTGAACCCCAGAAACTCGGTCCAAGATACTACCCAGAGACTTGTGCCCAGCCACTTTTGGGGCGATAAATGGTACCTGCTGAAACGACAAGAACAGTTACACGGAGAAACATAATGACACGGATCCTGGTATTACTGCTGTTGTTACTGATGACCGGCTGTGGAGCGGACGAACCAAACACAGAGAGCAAATCAAGCGGAGAGCAGCAACCCGCTACACCGGGCGAACAGAGTAAGCCAACTGCTACTAAACCGATCCCCACGGTGACCCATAAGACGGTTGCTGGAACAGGCAAGATGGAAGGCTGGGCCGTTTACGAACCAATGGTCATGGTCGAACGGGAAAAGGCCCAGGAACTGGCATCTGGGAATGAATCGATCGAGGGCGCCCTCATCCAGTTTTTTGCCTCCTTGATGCGTGGCGATAAGGACTTTGAAGCAATCCTCTCGCCAACCATGGAAGCGTCGATAAGGGCACAATTTATAACCGAAATGCCCGTGGCAACGAAGGACCTCAACCAGGTCTCAATCCAGTCGCATCTCCCTTTCGAGCAGGCAGCCCAGCATCGCTTTGTAGGAAAAATGGCCACTGCCGGTCAGGAGATCTTTGGAGATTTCGATAGCATGGTCTTCTGCGAAGGGAATACCGCCCGAGACGACATACCGATGTTTCTTGTGCAACACGAAGGCAAGTGGTATGTGGCTGGGATTTTTGCCCGACAATTTTCAGCGCTGCTGCCACCTAAATTCCGTGACTAGGGTTTGCGCTTTGACTACTTCGCCCGCAGCAGGGGCCCGGAAGAATCGAGCGTCCGGGACAACCGCTGCTCAGATCCCTGCTGGGCGTCATTACCGAGCCGAGCGGTCATCTCTGCCACCAGGCGGTTGATCTGCTTGACGACGTCTGGATGGCTGGCAGCCACGTCGGTCGTCTCGCGCAGATCGGTATGGAGATTGACCAGCTTCCCCTTCCGCCCCTTGCCTGTCGATTTGGGGGTCGTCCAGTTGGGATGAGTATTGGCCAGTGGCAAGTGATACTTCCAGTTCCCCATCCGGACCGCCTGCAACTGGCGACGGCGATAGTAAAAAAGGGCCTGGTAGGGAGACTTGGCCCCTTTGCTGGCAAACAGCAAGTCCTGGATATCAAATCCATCGATCTTTTTCTTTGGTCCCGTCGCTCCGCTGAGGGCACAGAAGGTCGGCAACATATCCATCGTCGTCGTTAACTCACGGCATTCAGTAGCGGCCGCGATCTTGCCTGGCCAGCGGGCGATCATGGGAACTCGCATGCCCCCTTCCATGGTACTCCCCTTGGCACCGGCCAGGGGCTGGTTTGACCCGCCATTGCGACCGTTGGACCCATTGTCCGAGGTGAAGATGACCAGCGTATTGCTGGCCAGATCCAGTCGCTCCAGGCAATCGAGGATTTGCCCGGTCGACCAGTCGATTTCCTCGATCGTATCACCGTAGCGACCATTTTGACTCTTGCCGTGAAAATCCTTGGAAGCAAACAGGGGCAAGTGGGGAAAGGTGTGGGGCAAGTAGACAAAAAATGGTTCGGATCGATGCTGCTCGATAAACTCGATTGTCTGTTTTGTGTAACGCCGGGTAAGGGTCGCTTGATCGGCCGGCGCTTCAATGACCGTTGCCTGCTCCACCAGCGGCAGCGGCGGATCGCCCCGGCGCTTGCTCTGCATATCGTTGGAGTAGGGAATACCGTAGTAGTAGTCAAAACCGTGCTTGCCCGGCAGATGCTCGGGCTGGTCCCCCAGGTGCCACTTG
>JAYGDG010000297.1:0-3371 GCA_046583015.1 Pirellulaceae bacterium
CTCAAAAAGGTATCGCACTTATACCTGGCCACGTTAAAAGCACTCTATTTGTACACCAAACCGACGGCCATTACTGCCCGCTACCCGAATGATCTCTGCGTCGGTTACAATGAAAACACGATTGGCGGAGGAGACCAAGAACGAGCAAGGGTGGCCATGAAACCTCAACCCAATTCCCTCGGATCCTTGCTGACCATCGTGACACTGCTCGTCACAACGTCCAGCCAGGCACAAGATCCCTTGCAACTGGCCCAAGACGAAGTCGTCGTCCTGATGGGCGGAACCAACATGGTTCGCCTGCAGCAAGCCGGCCACTTCGAGAGTATCCTGACCCATGCCTTTGCTTCAAGTCGACCGAAGTTCCGTGACCTGGCCTGGGAAGCCGACACCGTCTTCCGCCAGGGAAGTGTGATCGAGCGCTGGCGAAAAGATGGTTTCGGCTCACGTGATGATCAACTCAAACGCGTTGACGCGAACGTGATTATTGCGCAATTTGGTCAATTGGAATCAATGGCTGGACTTCAAGGCCTGGACCGTTTTAGCCAGAGCTATCAGCAACTGATCGATAGCTTCCAGAAACAGGCCCGGTTGGTCGTGCTGGTCACGCCCACCCCCTTCGAGAAACCAGCGAGCCCACTGGTTCCGGATCTCTCTCAACAAAATGCTGATTTGGCTCTCTACGTGCGGGCCATTCGAAAAATCGCTGCCGAGCGTAAACTGATCCTGGTCGACCTCTTCACCAGCCCCAAGCAGGGACTGACTGACAACGGCATGCACATCAAGCCGTCAGCCCAGCCAGTGGTGGCGCGCGAAATCGCCCGGCAATTGGGAGTCCCGATCGCTGACGAGGAACAATTAGCGGCGCTGCGCCCAGCTGTCATCGAAAAACACCGCCTCTGGTTTGACTACTGGCGACCGGCAAACTGGAAACTACTCTACGGTGATGACTCCCGGCGACAATTCACCCGCGGTGGCGACGATTACATTCCCTTCAAAGAAGAATGGCAAAAACTGCTGCCCCTGATCAGCAAGGCCGAACGGCGCGTCTGGAAAATCGCCAAAGGCGACGACGATCCTGGCAACGAGCGACCAGCACCCGAAGTTCTACACGGGGACAAAAATGCCAGCATCAAAGAAGAACTGGCTTCCTTTACCGTCCCCGACGGTTTCCAAGTCAACCTGTTTGCCTCCGAAGAAGAAGGCCTCACCTCGCCACTGGCCATCCGCTGGGATCCGGCGGGGCGGATGTACGTGACCGTCACGACAACCTACCCGCATGTTTTCCCCGGCGATCTTCCCAACGACAAGATCATCATGCTCGAAGATACCGACCATGACGGTCGGGCAGACAAGTCAAACGTTTTTGCCGAAGGTCTCAATATCCCCACCGGGTTGGAGTGGGGTGACGGCGGACTTTATGTCGGGCAGAACACCGAGATCTTGTTCCTCGAAGACACCGACGACGACGGCCAGGCGGACCAGCGGCGCGTGCTGCTGGGAGGATTTGGCAACGGCGATTCACACCAGACCATTAACTCCTTTATCTGGAGTCCCGGTGGCGAATTATACTTCGGCCAGGGCGATGGCTGTGAATCGCGCGTGGAAACTCCCTGGGGCGCCAGCAACCTGTTCCAGGCCGGCTTCTACCGCCTCCGACCGCGACGACTGCAACTGCATCCGCTGCTGGATGATTTCATGGGACCGGGAAACCCTTGGGGGGTAGCCTTTGACCGTTGGGGACAGATTTTTTGCATCGACGGTGCCGGCGGGGTCACCTATCTGTCGCCAGGTCAAATTCCCAGCACCCATCGATTGCGATTGCGGACCATTGGCAATCCTGGTGGCTATTGCGGCATTAGTTACCTGGATGGACGCCACCTGCCCGAATCGATGCAGGGCGATTTCGTGGTGGGAGACTTCAAATCGAATCGCATCAAACGGTTTTCCGTCAAAACCGACGGCGGCGGGTTTTCCCTGCAATGGAAAGACCATCTCCTGCAGTCACGCCACCGCAACTTTCGTCCCGTCGATGTGAAAGTGGGGCCCGACGGGGCGGTCTACGTGGTTGACTGGTACAACCCCATCACCTGCCACCAGGATGATGCCTATCGTCACCCGGCCCGAGACAAAGCCCATGGACGCATCTGGCGTATTTCGACCACTGCCCCCACAACTAAACCAGCCGATCTTTCCCAGGCCACGGTACCCGAAGTCCTGGAGGCCCTGAAAGCTCCCGAGCATTGGACCCGTTACCAGGCCAAACGGGCACTAACTACCCACGACCGCGCAACCGTTAGCCGAGCCCTGGATCAGTGGATTCAAGCGCTGGACCCCAAAGATCCTGGCCATGAACATCATCTCTACGAAGCACTGGGAGCCTATGCCACCATCGAAGTTGTCCAGCCAGCGCTGTTGGACCGGTTACTGCAAGCACAAGATCCAAACGCCCGTGCCTACGCAGCTCGCATCACTGTACGCTGGCACGATCGGCTGAACGCGCCGCTGGAACTGCTGGCTCCACGCATCGTGGATGAGAATCCGCGTGTTCGCATGGAAGCCGTGCTGGCCTGTGCCGCCATCGCTTCACCGCGCTCGATCGAAGTGGCCGCTGCAGTCGTCGACAAACCGATGGACAGCTGGATTCAATACGCCTTCAAACAGGCCGTCCATCAACTGCAACCTCACTGGATGCCAGCTTTTAAAGAGGGGACAGCTTCGTTCGCCAGGCCCAGTCACCTGGCAGCAGTCCTCAACGAAACCGGCGGGCGTGATGTGCTGGCCAGCCTCCAGAGACTGCTCGATTCCCGCGACCTGGCCCCTCCTGCCAGAGCGTCAGCAATTGCGACCATCCTGACCGTTGGTGGCCCCCGGGAACTGACAACCTATGGCCTGGATCCAAAACGTTTTACTCGCTCTGGTCAATACAATGCCGCCGCGCACGCCGACGCCCTGGTCAAATTAATCGAAGTGGCCCGTTTTCGAGACGCGAAACCGGCTGGCGACCTGGCCAAAGCCTTGCAGTACTTGATCCAGCATCCCCATCCCCGGCTACAGGCCAGTGCCCTAACGTTGGCGGGCACCTGGAACGTGGAGAAGACCGCAGCCACGGTACTGGACGCCGCCAGGAATGATGAACTGTCCGTTTCGGTACGGGCCGCCGCTCTGGAAGCGATGGTGGAGATGAAACTGCCGGCTAGTCGCGAACTGCTGGTTGCCTACGCAGCCAATTCAAATCCAGCCGCCTTGCGATCTGCTGCTATCGAGTCACTCGCCGTCGTAGATACGCAGGCAGCGGCCCGGCAGGCAGCCCAGCTATTTGCCGAGTCTGACTTAAAATCGCTCGACCCTGCAACTACACTCGCGGCTTTCTT
>JAYGDG010000330.1:0-3096 GCA_046583015.1 Pirellulaceae bacterium
AAAGTACCGTCCAGGTTGACATTGTGCGTGGTCTTCCAGCGTTCCCAGGTCATAGCGTCGGCAGATCCGGGGATACTAATTCCAGCGGCGGTCACCAGCATGTCAATGGGCCCCAGTTGCTCGCGTGTGCTGGCCACGATCTGCTCTGCCGACTCGGGAGTGGAAACATCACCCGGCACGATCACTCCCTGGCCACCAGCGGATTCCAGTTCCTGGAGCGTCTGTTCCGCCTGGTCGGTTCGTGACAGGTAATTCATGGCAAGGCGGGCCCCCTCACTGGCGAGGCGTAGTGCCAGCGCCTTGCCAATGCCACGAGTCCCACCGGTGATCAGTACGACTTTATCTTGAAAATCCTGGCCTTGCTGGTTCATTATCCTGTTCTTCCCTGTCAGCCATCAACAACCTGACCTGCTCGCTCAGGCCAACAGTGATTGAATCACTTCCCCATGAACGTCAGTCAAGCGATAATGTCGCCCCTGGAACTTATGTGTCAAACGCCTGTGGTCAATCCCCAGGCAATGAAGAATCGTCGCATTCAAATCAAAGACTTCGATCGGGTCTTCAACAATGTTGTACGAATAGTCATCGGTTTGACCAAGCGTCACTCCCGGCTTGATGCCAGCTCCAGCCAGCCAGACCGTAAAACATCGCGGATGGTGATCGCGGCCATAGTTATCACCGGTCAGTTTTCCCTGGCAATAAACAGTGCGTCCAAATTCCCGCCCCAAATCACGAGAGTCTCATCCAACAATCCCAGGTCAGCAAGATCCTGGATCAGTGCCGCCGAGGGCTGATCGGTTGCCACCGACTGCTTGCGAATTTCAGTGGGAAGATTCGTGTGTTGATCCCAACCACGGTGGTAGAGCTGCACAAAACGAACTCCGCGTTGCACCAGCCGACGGGCCAACAGGCAATTGGCTCCAAAGGTACCCGGCTTTTGAGAGTCTGGACCGTAGCGATCGAGCACCCGCTGTGGCTCATCGGAGATGTCAATCAACTCCGGCACCGATTTCTGCATTCGAAAGGCAAGTTCGTACTGGGCAATTCGAGTGGCAATCTCGGGATCACCCACTTGTTTCAGTTTCAGCTGGTTCAATTTCGCCAGGTCATCCAGCACACCACGACGCAACTTTAAATCGAGACCCTGCGGATTCGACAAGTAGAGGACTGGATCGCCCGCTCGGCGAAACTTGACACCCTGGTGCTTACTCGGTAAAAACCCGCTGCCCCACAAGCGATCGTACAGAGGCTGGCCACCGTCTCCAGAAGTCATCGCCACAAAAGTTGGTAAATCTTCATTCTGCGAACCCAGGCCGTAGGAGAGCCAGGAACCCATGCTGGGCCGACCCGCTAACTGGTGTCCCGTCTGCATAAAAGTAATCGCCGGATCATGGTTGATCGCCTCGGTATGCAAGCTCCGAACAAAACTTAACCGGTCCACGATCTTGGCCGTGTGCGGCATGAGCTCACTCAACCAGGCACCACTTTGACCATGCTGGGCAAATTTAAAAACCGACGGAGCGATCGGGAAACTTGCCTGAGCAGCCGTCATGCCCGTCAATCGCTGTCCTCGCCTAATCGAATCCGGTAACTCCTGACCAAATCGCTTTTGAAGCTGCGGCTTGTAATCAAACAAGTCTAGCTGAGAGGGGGCACCTGACTGGCACAAGTAAATGACATGTTTCGCACGGCCAGTAAAGTGTGGCACTCCTGGCAAACCCGCTACCGACTTGACGGGATCCTCAGCAGCTCCCGTTTCACGAGTGAGTAGCGTCGCCAGGGCCATCGAACCCAAGCTGGTACCCGTCGCCTGTAAGAATCGCCTGCGATTCAAACCGGTTTCCATATCACTCGCATCGAACATCATGAATCCCCTTACTGTCAGTCCGCTTCAAAACTGTCGCACCACTACTCTCGCATTACCGTTTCATCCAGGTTTAAAAGTAAACTTGCCAGCACCGTATAGGCTGCCAGTTCGGCGCGATCCAGTCCCTTCGGCACCGTTGATTCACCTACCGAAATCAGCTGAGTCGCTTCCTTCTCGTGTTCCCCGTAGTACCCTAACACTTCCTTAAACCGGGCGAGCAATATCGCTTGCTCCGCCTCGCTGGGACCCCTCGCCAACACCACTTGAAATGCCCACTGCAACCGTTGCCGGGGCACCGCGCCCCCCTCCACCATCAGCCGTGTCGCCAACCCGCGGGCCGCTTCCACATAGGTCACGTCGTTAAGCAGAGCCAGTGCCTGGAGCGGTGTATTGGTTTGTGATCGATACATGACACACAACTCTCGGGAAGTTGCATCGAAGGTGGTCATCGTCGGCGGGGGTACCGTTCGTTTCCAAAACGTGTACATACTGCGCCGATACAAACGACTACCGTGATCCTGCTCGTACTGGTCGCTGGCAATTTCCTTCCATAAGCCCGCAGGCTGATAGGGTCTGACGGACGGCCCGCCCAGCCGGCGGTCCAATAAGCCGCTAGCGGCCAGCGCCTGGTCACGAATCACTTCCGCCGGCAGGCGAAATCGTGGGGCGCGGGCCAACAACCGGTTCGTGGGATCGTCACGTAGAGATTGCTCGCTAAGCTGCGAGGATTGACGATAGGTGGCACTGGTCACTATGAGCCGTTGCATGGCTTTCACATCCCAGTCACGATCAACAAATTCCGCTGCCAGCCAGTTCAACAATCCCGGGTGGGTCGGACGTTCTCCCTGGGATCCATAATCCTCCGGCGTTTTAACCAGTCCCCTGCCAAAATAAATTGTCCAGTAACGGTTCATCGCCACACGGGCAGTAAGCGGATTAGAACCGTCTACCAGCCAGCGAGCCAGTCCCAGTCGGTTCGCGGGTGCACCGGCAGCCAGTGGTGGCAAGATTGCCGGCACTCCCTGCTTAACCTGCTCCGCGGGCTGGTCGTACTGACCGCGGATGAGAACAAATGTGTCGCGAGGCTTAAGGCCTTCCCGCATCACCATGATCGTCGGCACCTCTTCCTGGATTTTTCGCTGTTGCCGCTGCAGCTTGAGCTGCTGCAAATAAGCCTGGCGAATTTCAGGGGGTGAAACGTGGCGCAAGAAATACTCGTTGATCTTCTC
>JAYGDG010000357.1:0-1749 GCA_046583015.1 Pirellulaceae bacterium
AGCCCTAATCACCTCCACGGATCGAAATTCACAGGTTGTTTGCGGGTCAGAATCTATTTAACGACCTACGAATCGGAAGGGTCCTGAGGTTTAGGGGGTTCAACCTCTTCCTCTACCTTGTTCAGTCTGTTAGGACCCTGAGATTTTAGGAGCTCAACTTCTTCCTCCAACTTCTTAAATCTATCCCAGACAAAATGGTCCTTCCAAATGTGCGCGCGGATTTCCTCCACCTTTTCCATGTTGGGAAAGGCTTTTGCCAATTCCTCATCCAGTTGCTTTTGTGTCTGGGCGAGAAATTCCTCGTATCTCCGCTCCAGCTCTCTGATATGTATTTGCGCCTGTATATCCTGCTGTTTAGTGAGCATCTCCTTCTGGCGTATACGCTCATTGGCTGCCTCCTGTTCCGCCGAGGTGATCATCGTTATCTTTCTGATACCCTCGGCGTCGAGCACGTTGTTCGGGTCCAGATACTCGATAGGCGTCTGCTCCAGGTAATCAATCGCCACGTCCTCCAGCGCGTAGCCGTTCAAATCCAGCTCGATGATTTGAATAACCTTTTCCCGAAAAGCCATCCGCTCGGTGTAAAGATTAGTGAATTCCATTTCCTTACCAGCTGTCTTCAAGGCCTCGGAGAATTTCGCCTCAAACAACTCGCGAAGCTTGTCGATATCAGCGGCCCGTTTGCAACCCACGGTTTGAGCTACCTTTTTAACATCATCATATCTCGCCTGCCGTTTGGAATTCATCGCCGCTTCAAACAGCGTCTGACCCTCGGGTGAAGTAGGATCAACGTCAGCGGGATAGTCCACCTTGGGATAGTTTACCTTGAGGTAAAACGCCACCACGATGTCCGCCCGGATATTGTCCTGACAGATCAACCCGTCCTGCCCTTTGCGCTCAATCTCCAGCTTTTGGACGGTGATGTCCATCAGGTCATAGCGGGTGATTAGCGGGATGCGATAGATCCATGTGTCCGAAATAACATAGCCTCCGAAGCCCACCCTCACGCCCACATAGCCCGGTGGAATTTTGCGGATGCAGAACAGCGTAAGAAACAAAAGTGGTAATATTACAACTGCTGCTAGAAATATAAATATGTAAAAAACTCCCATGACGTTTTTCTCAATATAAACAAATCAAGCAGGCCGCTGCTAGTGGGCAGGGGCTTGATCTATTCATGCGGTGGGGCTGATTACCTGCCACAGTAAAGGGTTTAAACGAGTTTGGGTACTATAAACTAATAGTTTGTTTATAATGGAAGGGAGATGGGTGGAAATTCTCTCGGACTTATCTCTTTCTGACGGCGCCGTTCTTTCCGGCGTCCAGAGCATTCCCTGTCATGGTCAAATTTTTACCGCAGTTGGTGGTCAGCAACGATTCCTGCATTTTTGGCATTGCATTATGGTCGCGCACAAGGTTGCCGCTGATGACGATGTGATCGACTCGATCCAGATGCAGGCCGCGATGGGCAGGATCAAAAATCTGGCAGTTGGCGATCGTGATGTCGTGTGAATTAAAAACGCTGATGGCTCCACCGCTCTTTTCATTTCCAACGAGACTGGCCTCGACGATGAGCCCGTTGAGATTGATGCCCGCGCTGTCCTTCACCAGCACGCCATCAAAGCGGCTGCCTTTGTAATCGGGATTATAATCAATGGTGCACGAACCCACGGCAATGTTGCGGCAGGTGTCGATGACGATGGAACGTTTGCCCGCAGAGCAGAAGGAATTGCCGGTTACCGTAATTCC
>JAYGDG010000369.1:0-2967 GCA_046583015.1 Pirellulaceae bacterium
TTTTCAATGTCTGAATAATAGACGGTGCCGTCTGCGCCGACCGCCGGACCTTCGGTAAAACAAAGAGCAGTCAGCGGGCTTGCTCCTGCCGTATCAAAGCCGCTGGGAAGAGGCAGTTCCCGGTATCTGTTATCCATGTAAAAAGTTCCACGAGGAGAGAAGTTTTCTGGTTTAAGAGTTAATCAATAGCGCGTCGATATATTTCAGGATCTCCTTGGCAACATCTTCTTTGAGACCGCCAGGCTTTGCGAGGCAGGTTCCAGTGGCATCGAACAATTCCACCTGGTTGCTGTCTGATTGCATGGCCTCGGGTCGGTTCAGCACAATCATGTCGCAGCATTTTGTTTCCAGCTTTGCTAAGGCGCGAAATCGTTCGTCATGAGTCTCGAGCGCAAAGCCAACCACCCATTGATCGTTTCGTTTTCCCGCTCCGAGATGTGCAATAATGTCGTGCGTTTCATGCAATTCCACCTGAAGGGGCTTGCCAGTCTTGGCGATCTTCTCGGAGGCGACCACCAGGGGTTCGTAATCGCAGGGTGCAGCTACGCCGATCGCTCCTGAAAAATCGGGAAATAACTCCACGCAAGCATTGAACATTTCTTGCGTCGAAATGACCGGGATGACAGTCGCCTCCACCGGATACGTGATCTGCACGGGGCCGGTGACGATGGTGACTTGATGGCCTAACGAGAGGGCTGCGGCTGCGACTGCGCAGCCCATTTGTCCGCTGGAGCTGTTGGTCAAGTAGCGAACGGGGTCCAAGTGTTGCCGAGTTGGGCCGGAAGTGATCAGTATCCGTGCCATGGGTAGTTCCTCGTAAGTAACCGTCGGAGCAAGGCGGTTAGTTGCCCTCTGTAGCCCAAATCGCTTCCATCGAAGCCAGTATTTCCAGCGGTTCAGCCATCCGTCCAGCCCCCTCCTGGCGACAACTGAGCCAGCCTGTCCCTGGGCCCACGAAATGCACGCCGTCAGCCCGCAGGGTTTCAACGTTGCGTTGCACAGAGGCCTTGGCCCACATGTCGTTGTTCATAGCCGGCGCCATAAGGGTGGGACCTGGAAATGCAAGTGTTAGTGTTGTGAGCAGGTCATCGGCGTGCCCCTGAGCGGCCTTGGCAAGGTAATCAGCTGTCGCAGGCGCCACGCAAAGCAAAGACGCCGCGGCTGCCAGTTGAACGTGCGCGCCTAACGGGTATTTGCCGTCGCCGAGAATTTGAGTGGCTACATGGCGGCCAGTCAGCGCTTGAAAGGTAGCCGCTCCGACGAAGTGTGCGGCCGCCTCCGTCATGACGACTTGGACGCCCGCACCCCCTTGGACCAGCTTGCTGACAAGATCCGCAGCCTTGTAGGCAGCAATCCCACCGCTCACCCCAATAATAATTTCGCATCCCTGCAGTGTATGGTCACCCTGCGAAATGGAATTCATGGAGAGGCATCGAGCTCCGGCCCGCTGGCAAGGTCGGGCAAATCACCAGTAATGCGAACCTCGTCGCTCGTGTCCAGGAAAATTTTGTCTTGAACAATCTCTTGGATCGCGATCTTCATGCGGTCTTGCGTGTCGAGGTCGACAAGAGCACGACTACCCTGGTTTAGCTGAAGCAAACGTTTTTGAATTAGCGTCGACAGCTTAAAGCGGCCACCCACCTTGTTGACGATCTCTTCTTCTCTTAATTCTTCCAGCATGTGTTTTAGTCTCCATAGTGACTTAGGATTTCACAGATTTGACGAGCTGCGTCTTTAACGATGTCGTTTATTACACAATGTCGATATTTACCCGACAGGGCCATCTCTCGCTCAGCCTCGCGAAGGCGACGGGTAATGTCATCCTCCGGTTCGGTGGCCCTTGCACGTAGTCGTCGCTCCAATTCAACTACAGAGCCGGGGTGGACGAAAATAGTGATGGCCTCAGGAACTTGTTTCAAAACATCAAAGGCACCCTCAACGTCTATTTCTAGGATAACCCATTTACCCTCCTCTAAGCCAGAGGTGACTTCGTCATGTAGCGTACCATACCAGTAACCACGGCCGTAGACCTCTTTGCACTCGAGAAAATGCCCGGCCTCGCGGCGCTCGGCAAACTCTGGCGGTGAAAGGAAATGATAGGCTTTGCCGTCGAGTTCAGCCGGCCGTGCAGGCCTGGTGGTGGCCGAGACGCTAACTGCCAGGGGCAAGGAGCAGTTCTCGAGAAGGCGGTCCAGGACAGTCGACTTTCCAGCGCCCGAGGGGCCGGAGATAATGACGAGTCGCCCGCGGGATGTTGGTCGTTCTGCTGGTACCATAATCCAATCTTATTCGACGTTTTGTATCATTTCTCGCATCCGTTCGATGGAGGTTTTGATATCGATTACCAGTGCAGAAATATGGCTATCATTGGCCTTCGAGCCGATCGTGTTTGCCTCTCGGAACATCTCTTGTGTAAGAAAATCGAGCTTGCGGCCTTGAGCGTCTGGTGATTTGATTTCGGCGGAGAATAGCTCCAGGTGGCTGCTGAGCCTGACGGTCTCCTCGGAAATGTCACTGCGGTCGACAAACAGGCCTACCTCGCGAACCACATCGGCCGGTTCTACCGTGAGTGCATGTTCGGTGAGCAGTTTGTTTAAACGATCTAAGAGGCGTTGCTGATAAGTATTCGCCACCGCTGGAGCTCGTGCCTGGACGTCTTTCACCAGGGAGGCGATTCGATCAAGGTTGTCGGTAAGGTCGGCCGCCATCGCCTGGCCTTCCTCGCTCCGCATCTCGCACATCTTGCCCAGTGCCTTCTTGACGGCCGTTTCGATGGTGGACCAATGTTGTTCGACATCAGTAGCGTCGTGGCCGTGGCTTTCCACGACACCCGGGAGCGACAGCAGGGCGGGCAAAAGGTCGTGAAGTTCGAGTTGTTCAGCGCCTGGAAGTGCCGTCAATTACCGATGAATCGAAGTCAGCGCCGTCTGGTTGATTTGAAGGTTGGCACGTTTTTCGGGGATATCA
>JAYGDG010000387.1:0-1735 GCA_046583015.1 Pirellulaceae bacterium
AAGCAGAGTCTTTTGACCGGGGAACGGCCGGCCGAGTTCAGGGTGGATACGGGGAAGGAATCGGTATCGTCTCGGACAAGGGGGCTGCACTGACCTGGGTAGAATACGACCTCGACGTTCCGGAAGCGGGTAACTACCAGGTTGAATTTCGTTATGCGGCCAAGGACTCGCGGCCTGGCAAACTCTCGATCAATGGCAAGGTTGTCAATGACAAGAGCATGGCTCAGACCACCGGCAACTGGTTTCCTGATACGCAAAAATGGTTTGTCGAAGGACGCTTCTCCTTGCAGGCCGGCAAAAACGTGCTGCGGTTCGAAGTGGCACCCACGATGTCACACCTGGACAAGATCATCGTCGCCCCCGTAGCACCATTTTTTGTGCCGGCCAGTGAAGCCGAGAGTTTGACACGCGGCAACGTAAAGCCTTTTACCTCGGGCGACGTGACCTATATCTCCGATCCGCCGAGCGCTGCAAAAACCTATTTTTGCGAATACGACCTGGACGTGAAACAAGCTGGCCCGTACCAGCTGCTGCTCAGGTATGCTGCCCTGGAGTCGAGACCGATGGTCCTGACAGTCGACGGCCAGGTGAAGTCAGAGAAAGCGGTGGCCCAGGTAACCGGGGGCTGGGATGCTACCCATCAGCGCTGGCACAAGGAGATCCAACTGCAACTGGCAGCGGGCAAGCATACGATCCGCTTTCACCGCCAGGGGGCTGTTTCCCACATTGACCAGTGGCGATTAATCCCCGTGGCTACCGGCAACGACAACTTGCCGGCGCCTGAGCAGATCGCCAGCTCCCGGAAACTCAACGTCGGCGCTCTGTACCAGTGGTCACGTTTCCTGGGACGCACCTCGAACACCAGGCAAGCCTTTCAGTTGTGGCAAGACCTCCGCAAAACCGAAGAACCGCTGGCCGATTTTCTCAACCAGTGGCTTTCCGAAAATCAGCCTCCCGCCTGGCTGCAGCAGCGCGTTCTGACACCACGACCCAAGAGCATCGATCAACTGGCCCAGCGGTACCAGCAGGTGCTCACGGAAGCCCTCCGACAGCCACCGGCCGAGGACTTGCCTGCGCTGCACAAATTTCTGACTGGCAAGGACGGTCCTTTCGTACCCTACCGGCACCCACTAACGCACTATGAAGCCGCGGAGCAGCAAACGGTCCAGCAGCAGGTCGCCCAGGTTGAGAAACTTGCTGCCCAGGTACAGGCGATTGCCACGGTCAAGGTGATGGCTGTCAGCGACGGTTCCGTCGGGGACCATCCGGTTTTCATCCGTGGCAGCCATCTGCAAAAAGGACCGGTCGTACCGCGCCGCTTCCTCACGATCGTTGCCGGGCATGACCAGGCAAAATATCCCCAGGATCAAAGTGGGCGATTGCAACTGGCCAATTCCATTGCCTCTCCGCGCAACCCGCTGACGGCCCGGGTCATTGCCAACCGCGTCTGGCGCTGGCATTTTGGCCGGGCGCTGGTGAAATCGACAGAAAATTTTGGCCATTCTGGCAAACAGCCGAACCATCCCCAGCTACTGGATCACCTGGCGCTAAAACTGATCGAATTTGACTGGTCGATCAAGCAATTGAACCGATACATCCTCGCTTCCCACGCTTACCAAATGGCAAGCAGCTACGATCAAGCCAGCGCGAAGACCGATCCCGAAAACCGCTGGTACTGGCGTTACCAGCCCCAGCGACTGGAAGCCGAAGTCATCCGGGATACCCTCTTGTTTAC
>JAYGDG010000417.1:0-1702 GCA_046583015.1 Pirellulaceae bacterium
TCGGGAATCGCTAGCCCGCGGGACATACCGTACTTGCCGAAGCGTTGGCCATACTGGCCCATGATCAGGCTACAGCGGCTTGGGCAACAAGGTGGATTGGTGATGTAGGAAGCCGTGCAGCGAACCCCTTCGGCGGCCAGCCGATCGATGTTGGGTGTGGGGATATCCTTGCATCCGTAGGCGCCAATATCTCCATAGCCCAGGTCGTCAATGTAAATGAGGACAATGTTTGGCTTTTCGGCGGCAGCACTGATGGAGGCAGCAACAGTCCAGAGCGATAGCAGCAGAAGAACTGCCATGGTCAGTTTGCGTGAGATGGATCGGTGTGTCATTTGAATCTCGTTTCGTACTTTCCTGGTAGGCGGTTCGGTCTGGGTCTTAGTTCTCCAGGATCGAGCGCAGCTTGCTTCGCAGGCTTTCTACTTTTTCAGGCATCTTGTCGGCGAGGTTGTTTTTCTCGGACAGATCGTCCTTCAAATTGTAGAGTTCGATGCCGTACTGGATCTTGCGATCTGCCCCAAAGCCACGGCCCCCCTTGGTGTCGATAAGTTTCCAGTCGCCATCGCGGATCACCTTGGCCGCATGCAGGATGGGCGGTCGGGCCTTGTGTTTGCGGTCGGGATGCAGGAGGACTGGCAGGAAACTAACGCTGTCTTCAGCCGCGCCTTGAGGGAGTTTTTGTTTACCGGACACATCGGCGAAGGTGGCCAGTACATCGGCAAAGGCAATGGTGTGAGCGGTGGTTTTGCCGGCAGGAATCCGCTCAGGCCAGCGGGCGATGAAGGGCATGCGGTGGCCTCCTTCCCAGGCGCTCGCTTTAATGCCGCGCAAGGGGCCAACGGAGCGGTGGCCAAAGCGTTCGGTGTCCTTGTCGTACCAGACCGGACCGTTGTCGCTGGAAAAAATGACGAGCGTGTTTTCAGTCATGCCCGCCTGTTTCAAGCTCCCCAGCACCTGGCCGACCACGTGATCAACCTGTATGACGAAATCACCGTACATACCCGCGCCGCTTTTGCCGATGAATTCCTTCGTTGGCAGCCAGGGCGTGTGCGGGGAGGGGAGGGCGAGGTAGAGAAAGAGAGGCTTCTTGCCATCATGAGACTCGATCACCTTTACCGCCTCGTTCGCGAATCGTGGGGTGACTTCGGTGTGCTTGAAATCGGGAGCCACGTTGCCAGCACGCCAGAAGGCGCCTTGGATATTGTTCCAGTTTTCTTTACCGCCAACGCTGCTGTTATCTTTAACCTTTTCGGTCGGCGGCATCACCGGCCTGCGATCCTTGATATAAAAGTAGGGCGGGATATCGAGCGATGCGGGCATGCCGAAAAAGGAATCGAAACCGCAATCGACCGGCCCACCGCTCAGCGGTCGCTCGTAATCAAATACGCCAGGTGCTTTCATGGTAAACCCCTGGTGCCATTTGCCGACCATGGCAGTGCGATAGCCTTGCTCGCGCAGAACGCTGGCGAAGGTGAGTTGGCCGCGGGCAATGACCGGGCCGCCCCTCCAGTTGAGGCGACCGCGGCGGGCGGCAAAGCGGCCAGTGATCAGGGCATGCCGGGATGGTACGCAAGTTGAGCCGCCTGAATGCGCGTCGGTGAAGACCAGGCCGTCGGCTGCCAGGCGATCCAAATGGGGCGTAGGGATTTTGCTGGCGGGATTATAAGCCTTGAGGTCGCCGTAGCCCATGTCATCGGCCAGG
>JAYGDG010000434.1:0-1730 GCA_046583015.1 Pirellulaceae bacterium
ACGTTGAAATTACGATCGACGACCAGGACGTGCGCGTGGACACGTACCGCGCCAGCGGTGCGGGCGGCCAGCACGTGAACAAGACGGACAGCGCCGTGAGGTTGACTCACGAACCGACCGGGATTGTGGTGCAATGCCAGAACGAACGCAGCCAGCACAAGAATCGCGCGACGGCGTACAAAATGCTGCGGGCGGCTATGGCCCGCGTTGAGGAACAGAAGCGCGAGGCTGAAATGGCGGATAAGTACAAGGACCAGGCCCGCGTCGGTTTCGGATCCCAAATACGCAACTACTTCTTGCACCCAGATCAGCGTGTAAAAGATGCCCGTACTGGCGTCAGTATCGGAAATTTCCAGTCTGTTCTGGACGGTAATATCGACGCCTTCCTGGATGCCTATCTGCGCTGGCGTATCAAAGCAAACCCCTAGCACATTGGATTTCATTGCCCGTGACCAGCCCCCACACGCTGAATTCAATTGCCAATGATGGCACAGGACTTCGTCTGCAACTGCATTGGGAACAGGACCGCTACCATCATCACATCGACTGGATCTCCGGTGACCTCGTCACCCGACTACTCGAATCGACTGAAATAGCCGCCGAAGATTTATCAGTGCAACGACCCGTATTTCAGCAAGTGAGTGTGGAATCACGCGGCCTGGAATCTCAAGTGGCCCTGGCCGTCGGCATGGGTGGACAAAGTCACTGGTCGATGAGTGTTGAGACCGTCCCGGAGTCACGAACTCTTGTCTTCGACGTCGCTTGTCGAGTGACCACACCGTTTGAAAGTCTCGCCAGCTGCTACCAGCTGCTCGCACCCGTTAGCTCCGTCGAATCACGAAAGTGCGAATTCAATGTCATGGGCCACCCGTGTCGAGTCGAAGTCGACCCATCTGCCAAAAGTGAAAAACTCCAACTGGAACTCTCCCAGAACCAGTTGCAGTTGACGGTAGAGCCACTCGACCAGGGAGTACCGCGAACGGTACGCTGGCGATACCGCGTTATCGGCTAACTCCGCCAGTTGCCCTCGACACTATCGCGGATTTCGACGTCGTGGAACCAAACGTGGCAACCCGTTTGCGCTGGAATCTGCCGAATCCTCCCCGATCTCAACCGCTCGCGACGGAGATGATCTTGCCGGGAGCTTGCTAATCAGTGATCGTTTTTCCTCTGATCCATTCCTTTGCTAGATATTCTTTACCACTTCACGAGGGTAGCCAACGCCGGGAAAGGCTAAGAAACCGCGTATTTCCCCCGATCCCATCGCTCAAGTTCTCTTTATCCACAGCGCCTTCGCTTCAAAAATTCAGAGCTGATCCGTTAGACCAGAAGCCGTAGTTCAGTGAGTAGCTCAAAGGAGGTCTTGATTTCCACCGATTTGAGGTCCAGAATAAGCAATCCTCAAACGCCACAATCAAGATCAGGACCGGCCTCGTCAGGAGCAAATTCCGGATGGTATTTGAACACGCTGAAAAACTAAAAACTGAATACACGGACAAATACGTCATTGTCGACAAAGAGCGGCCCGAACTGTACCGCTTCAATGGACTTACCGGAACCGTCCGGACCGTCAACATGAATGGCCGTGCCCTCGTTGAATTCGATGGATTCGAGAATATTGGCTGGTATGACATCGACATTGATTACCTGAAAGTGATCGATGAACCCTTGCCCAAGGTCGAGGACGAAGAACCGGCAGCAGCCCCTAAGAAAGCGGCACCTGCCAAGAA
>JAYGDG010000504.1:0-1784 GCA_046583015.1 Pirellulaceae bacterium
AGGAAAAATCCATGGTGACCAGTTGCGCCAGGGGAAGCTGCAGCAGGACACTAGAAACAGTCCGCAATTCAAGCTGGTCCCCGGCAAGCTTGGCCGACCGAACCAGCCATTGCGAACCGGTCGAATCGACGATTCGACAAATGGGAGAGGCGAGCTTTTGACCAGCAGGCTGGTAATAGCGAATACCGAACACTTTTCCCCGATCTATCGGAATCTTCTCTCCGTCAAACTCGAATAACACGGTGTCGCTATTGATGTCACGGACGATTCCATCCAATTCGTCCAAGGCCCTTCCGGCGCGACGAATAATCACCACGTCCGCACTGATTTCTGCATTGATGATCCGATCAAAATCGGCCTGCGAATCTTCGTCGAGGGCCTGGAAGCGGACGTGATGAATCGCGTGTGGTGCTAACTGAATGGTGTCGCCGGAAAGAAGCGTCAGCAAGATCTTCTTGTTCTTTAGAAGAATAAAGCTGGTTCCGTGAATCACAGAACCTCCCGTTAAATGGACCCAAACTTGTGGCTTTTCCTTGATAGGCACCGGGGCAGCAGTGACCGAAGCAGTGGCCAGTTCCGTGACAGCCAGCGACTTTTCACCAGCGGCGGTCGCGATCTTGAGCTGTTGCCCGTCCAGTGAAACCAGGGTGCCTTGGATTGCGGGACCCTTCAGGGGCCTAACCTCCAACTCCACGGCCGATACGCTGACAAGACCAGCGAGGATTAAATGCAACATGAGTCCGTGTCACTTTCCGTCTTGGGCATCACGCCTGGGCCGGGTGAAGCCCCTCTACGGTAACAAGCAGTTGCTGCTAGAGCAGCGTGTTGCCAGTATCCAGGTGGCCCCCCTGGACGGCGAATCTGCAGTCTCCTCAATTACTGCCGTCGCGAGCCAACTTGCGGAAATATTCCTCAATGACTTCGCGATAATGGGCAGGCAGACCTTTGCTGATCTGCTGTAATGCTTTCTCTCGCTCCTTCGGTGGCAGGTTTCCCCACCCGGAGGCGTTTCCAATGCTCTTCGGATCGACGTTTCCAGGGCCTGATCCACCGAGCGGGACACTGTCCGGCGCGGGACTGCTGGGATTATTACCACCCGGCCCCGCTCCACCACCGGATTGTTGCTGTTGTTGTTGCTCTAATTCCTCAATCATCTTGTCGAGCTTGGCAATCACGTCGTCCTCTTCGGTGCGTACCCGCTTGCCAGCCCTGGCCAGATCCAATCGTCGTTGTATATCGCCCATCAGGCGTGCAATTTCATCAAGCGAGTCCGTCTTAAGCGGCTTTAAGTCCGCTTCCATGAGTCGAGCCAGCGTTTGATAACGCGTCGGAATCGTATCCTTGTTCTCCATCAGCTTGCTGATCAAGGTCAAACACTGTTCTTTCTTCAATAAACGGTGATAACAGGCACTCTGGTAAAACAATAAAGCCGCCGGATCGATTACCTCTTCAGGCTTGATGTCCTTGACTTGCTCCAGCGCTTCGTCGTAAAGCCGCTGTTGGACTAACCAGCGAGCGTACAGCAATCGCAGGTTGCTGCGGGCCCAAGGCGAGAGGCTTTTCTCTTCCAATACCTTGAACTCGGGTAAAACCAGTGAATGACTGTCCGAGTCGCAATGAACCACGAGCTTGTGAGCTGTCGGACTTAATAAGGCCATGGTCGCCGTTGCCTGGCTCAAAAGTTGAGCAGGTTCAGTTGGTAAACCGTCCGTAGGCCACAAGGCAGTAATCTTGAGCTGTGTTAGCTCGTCCACCGTTTGGGTCTGCAGATCGGAAGAGCGTCG
>JAYGDG010000771.1:0-6745 GCA_046583015.1 Pirellulaceae bacterium
TTAGCAGCGTGCGCAGCAGCCAGAGCCAATGGGGTTGATCCTCGTCACTGTCTCCCGTGGGCCGCCGGATGAGCCAGGAAATCTGCAGCGGATCAATCTTCTCTTCCGCTAACAGGCAACTGTTAGGATTGCGACGAACTCCCTCGAGCAATGGTGCCAGGGGACCCTCGATAATCGCTGCCCCCAACAACTCATGGGTAAGACCATATTCCTGCAAGTAGTATTCGTCAAAGAAGTGTCCAAAAGGTCCATGTCCCACGTCATGCAATAATCCTGCTAGCCGTAGCAGGGATTCCACGTACCCGCGACTTGGGACATCCGGACAAACTGCTTGCAAGCTCTCGTACAAAGCCGTAACAGCCTGGCTTGCCAGGTGCATGACACCCAGAACATGTTGAAAACGGGTATGCTCAGCCGTCGGAAAAACCCACCAGGCTGTCTGCAACTGATGAATTCCCCGTAATCGTTGGATCCAGGGGTGATCGATCAGAGTTTGTTCAAAAACCTCTTCGGAGCCACTTCCAGCAGTGAAGGCAATGTAGCCGTGGATAGGATCTTGGCTAAGATTCTCTAAGTGGTATTCGTGCATGCCAGGGATTATGAGGCCCGTCCGAGTTTTCGTCCAGCAGTTGTCTGGCTGTCGAGACCATCCACAGCTGTTCAAAACAAGACCTGTGGCTGATTTGCCGGGTAAATAAGAGTCCTTACAACCGATACACGAGAAAATCCTTATCCAACTTTGCCAGTTTCCGACTTTTCGGTTACCATCAGCAACAGCCAGTGAGGAAGAGGGCGTCACGAAAAAACGATTCGGACGGTCTAACCCAACCTCACCAGTTGAAACTTGTTTCATTCTGGCTAGATGCCGATATGATTGGAACCAACCTTTATTATTCGACTTAAATCGTCGTTTAGACACCGCTTCAGCCCTCAAACGACTGATCTGACCAAGGAGACTTCCCGTGGCGCGGCATGCTTTCATTCCAACGTTACTTCTAGCCGTTACTTTGCAGTTCCTAGCCGTGCCAGTCCAAGCGGCTCAATTTGGCGAAACACTGCTGCCTGCCACCACCAAGGGCTTCCTATCGATTCCAGACTTGGACGACTTTCGTGCCGCTTTTGATCGAACCCAACTGGGACAGCTGGTACACGATCCGGTCATGAAGCCGTTTGTCGAAGACTTACGGCGTCAACTCAAGAGCAAGTTAAACAAGACGAGCGTACGATTGGGTATCCGCTGGGAAGATTTGGCCGACACCTATGGTGGAGAGATCTGTTTTGCCATCATCCAGCCTCGTGATGTCCGCCAGCCTCATGCCATTGCCATGCTTGTTGACGTTACGGATCACCAGGAACAAGCTCAGCAACTGTTAAAGAAAATATCAAAGAACCTGATCGCCAAGGGAGCAACCCGCAGTACGCTGCAGATCCAAGGATTGGAGACTGTCCGATTTGCAGTTCCCGATAAAGACGATGCGACGATCATCCATCACGCCTATTACCGCATTCACGATAATCACCTGATTGCGACGGATCACCGCCAGGTGCAGCAGCAGGTCTACGAACAACTCCAGGGAACTGGCAAGGACAATCTGGCACAGGTGGCAGCTTTCGCCAAGAGCATGAAACAATGCCAACAAGCTGCCGGCGACAGCAAACCTCACCTGCGCTGGTACGTCGACCCCTTTGGTTATGCCCAGGTTCTTCGTGATGCCGCGCGGGGTCGCAAGAGCCACAAGGATATCCTTGGCCTGCTGGCCAACCAGGGATTCGATGCTGTCCACGGTTTGGGTGGCTGGGTTACCTTCGCTTTAGGTGAACATGACATTACCCATCACACCTGGGTTCACGCACCAGCTGATCGTGCTGGCGTGGAAGCCCAACTGGCTCAACAACAAGAGCACTCAGCAGCCGGGGAAAAAGTTGATGCCCGGATCGCCGCCAAATCGACTGACAAGTACACACTCGCTAGCCGCATGCTACGATTCCCCAACACGGCACAAACAGACAGCGACCAGTCATGGGTTCCCAATGACGTTTCGTCTTACTTGACATTGAACTGGAAAATCAAAGAAGCGTTTGAATACTCCAAGACCCTCGTTAACGAGATGTTGGATGCAGAACCTGGCGAAGATCTCTTCGAAGAAATCCTGAAGGGAATTGCCCACGATATAAACGGACCTCAAGTCAATTTTCGCGAAGATCTAATCAAACATTTCGGGCAACAAATCTACTTCATTGGTGACCATACGTTGCCGATAAAACCCGATAGTGAACGCTGGCTTTTTGCACTTGATATCGACGATGCAAAAGCGGTCAAGAAAGCGATTGAGAAGTTAATGGAAGCAGAACCCAATAAGAAAGTGACTCGCTTCAAAGACCAGGTCATCTGGGAAATCATTAATGCGGAAGAGGAAGTCGACATAGACATCAACATAAGTGGAGCCGGTTTTGGTCCTTTTGGAGAAGAGGAGGAAGAAGAAACCGGCGACGACCCTACGAAATTGCTGGCCAAATGGGCCATCTGCGTCAACAGCAACGGCAAACTAATGGTTGCTTCAAGTGCCAAGTATATTGTTCATATTCTCAAGAGCACACCGGCCAACAGTTTGCAGAAGAGCGTCGACCTGCAGCAGGTCAACGCATCGCTGGAAAAAATGGGAGCGACAGATACTTGCCTGCGACTCTTCACGCGTACCGACAAGGCTTATCACACCTCCTACGAACTGCTGCGACAAGGCAAGATGCCCGAATCCAAGTCACTCTTTGGAATGATGCTCAATCGCCTGCTCAGCCCCGCAGATGACGAAACCGTCCGCGAGCAGCAGATCGATGGCAGTCAGATGCCAGCTTTCGAGCTGGTCGCCAAGTACCTGGGACCATCCGGCGGATTCGTGACTACCGAATCAGACGGCTGGTTCATGTCTGGATGCCTGCTGCAGAAAACAACCGCTCCCTAGTCAGCCAGGGCCTTCAACGTCCGACTTTGGCCCAAAACGGGTGCTGGCGATCACCACGTGTGCGAACATCCTCGAGCAACACATCCAGGGACACTTCTACTTCCTGTCCCATTTCCCGTCCGTTGATGGTGACGTAAATGCGCTGCTGGAAATCGACCATTTCCGGTGACAGCCAGACGGTCACCTTAGATGTGCTGCTGCGAATCCGGATGCGATTATTCTCGTGGATAACACCTTCGGTTTCTGCCGGTCGGGCCCTTGCCACAGGCCACTCTAAAGGTATCACGACTGACCGCTGTGGAAAATCATCTAGTTCGGCCCACCAAAAATAATTATCCCAGGGCCTCATGGTCACCGACTTGAATTCTTTCGGGAAGAAATCTCGCTCATGCAGTCGAATCCACTCGAACATGCGGTGGATCTCGTCCTGGAAATGCTCATGCCCACGACCCCGGTACTCCACGATCATCGTGTCAAATCCCTGCCGAGTGAGATAACGATTGAAGTCACGGGCATTGCCGGCCATGCTGTTGCCATCCATTTCACCGAGCACAAAATAAAATGGCACCTGCCGGCCATTCTCCCAGTAGCGAGAAACATACTTGTCGGCACGGGCCACGATCGGAATGACTCCCGCCCAGAGATCGGGATGGGCCAGGCCAATATCCCAGGCAGCGTCTCCGCCCATCGAGTGTCCAGTGAGAAAAATGCGATCCGTGTTAATTGAAAACCGCTGACAGGCATCTCGTACGGAAAACAACACCGCGGCATGTTCGCGAGCCGAATACATGTACTTGCTTTGGTAAGCCCGGTTCCAAACGGGAGCAATCACGATACAACCATGTCGCGTTGCCTGCCCCAGTCGGATCTTCTTCTTGGCGTGAAAGGCTCCTGCCCACCAGTCAATTTGCTGACGAGCGGTGCTGCCGGCACCGTTGAGTGTCACAATACAGCGGTAACGGCGGTATGGATCGTAACCGGGTGGCAACTGAACAAAATATTTAAACTGTTCATCCTCCTCCAGGCCCGGCACCGTCAGCTCCATGAGTCCCTCGATCGGGGACTCTTGGGGAACTGTCTTCTTGACCGGTTTCATATGGGCGATTAAGCGGGCAACATTGGCCGGAGCACTCCCCTCGATCGCACGCAACCGCTTGAGGATGGCCTGACGCTCTTCTTCTTGTTCGCAGGCCAGGTACTCACGAACCTGGTCCCGTACCGTACGCAATGAAGCAGCCACCACCAGGTTCTCCGTCCCCTCGCCAGGCCCCATCAGCCAGCCACTAATGGCCAAAGCCAGTTTCGCATCAGAACCCAGGTCCGGGTCATCTGCCAGTCGTAAAAAATCCGCCATCCGGTTTAGCGTGTTGAAGTTCAGTTCCAGCTTGACCTCTTCCAGGATCGGTCTAATCTTCTTCTTGAAAGTATCATCCGATACGAGCGATAAATGATGTTCAAATAACTCCAGGACTTTCAGTCGCTGCTTGTTCTGATCATCATACTCTTTGATTAAATCCCGGACTTTCAACAGTGTCTCGACGGCAACTCCCTCACTGGGAAAATTGCTCAACCAGGTATAAACATGCTCATGCTGTCCCGCTTCGCGACGAAATTCAATCTCCTGGATCAGACGGTCTGCCAGTCGCTGGCGCAGTTGCTTGACCTGGTCATTGAGATTCTTCAAACCTGGAAACTGAGTGATCGCCGCTTCCAGTTCCACTAAGGCATCCTGGTAACGTTGTGCCTGCATGTAAAGGCGAACGATCCGCAACCGGTCTCCCGGCTTACTCATGTCCAACTGACGCTTGAGTATCAGGGACAACGTTGTGCCCGGAATTGAACTGGTCGCAATCCTCATCTCGCAAACGTAGGACTCCTTCGAAATCAAACCCTCCACCTTGGTGTAAGTCGGCGTGATCTCAGTAATTCCCTGCACAATGTCGATCGGACCGCGGGCTGCCTTAATCGTAAATACGCGACGACCATATTGATCAAAAGGAGTGACGCGTAAGATCGCTCCAATGCTACCAATTCGTCGTCCCGTCTTTACCACGCGCTGTCGTATCTCGACCTTCTCCAGGTTTACCTGTGGCGAAGGAACCGCCGACCGCAACTGATACTGTGAAAAAAAAGTACGACGGATGCCATCGTCAGCAAATAAAATCAACTTGGGCGAAGACTCGCCTTGGCCACCATCCGGCTTGAGCGGGTCAGAAGCCAGGGAAGCAATCTTCCCTGGCATTCCTTCGATCTGCATTCCATTTTTCAGTGTGTAGACCGCTCCCTGGATCGGAACTCCCAACAAGAACCCGGCTAAAATAGTCGCTGCCAGCAAACGGGCCACAGGGAATATTCTCATCTGAACTCTCCGCCAAGACTTAAACAACTTGTTCGAGTCGTCTGAACCATGACTAGATTATAGTGCCTTACCCTGAATTCAGGCAATTTAAGCTGCCCAAGAATCGCTTAGTTCGTCTAGCATTGCCTGACTTTTCCGATAGCATAGGATAAAAAGCTGGCCGGTCACCAGACCATCTGGAAAGCCTGTCCATTGACATTGGGAAAACAAGTAGGCAAAAATAGACCATCCAGGTAAGAACACGAGGATCCACCCTATGTTACGCCGCATGCTGAGTTGCCTACTACTGATATTCTTGGTGCTAAACGCGACATTCCTGGTCACCATCAGTGGCTATGCGCTAACCGCCTCCACAGGAGATCAGGGTGCGTCACACGTGTTGTGGTGGGTATCCATGGTCTGCCTGATGGCCACCGCCATCGACCTTATCCTGTTACTCGTTACCCTGGGATTTCACGCTCTGGATCCGTCTCCCGATCAATCAGACTCGGACCACGGACCCGGATCACCCAGCTAACACCGTCCGTGTATCTTCAAACTCCGAATCCAACCTCGTCAACTTATGCCGATCACGTTTCCCTGTCCACATTGCAGTCACTCCATCAAAGTTTCGTCCAAGCACGTTAACAGACAGGTCTCCTGTCCTAAGTGCCAGGAGAAGCTGACGATCCCTGCTAAGCAAGCATCCACGAAAAGAGCCTCTGCTTTAAAGGGAACGGTCGCAAAGGAACCGTCGGCAAAGGAACCGCCGGTAACAAGAACTAATGCTCGCAGTGCTACAAAGAAGCCAGTTGCTGAACCAAAAATTGATGTGTCAAAAATTGTGGACTTCGAGGCGGAGTCAGAATTTTTACCAGATGCTAACCAAACCCCTGGAAGACAGCAGTTCCTCATCGACCCGACCGCCTATTCCATCCCCAGGTCGGTCCTGTTTCTGCAAGGAGGTTTGCTGGTGGTGCTGGCCATCTTGGCTTTCTCCCTGGGGTTAGTCGTTGGACGCCAGGGGAGCCCCCAGGCAGAAAGTGGAGCAGGGGGCGCACAACCGGTCACAATTACCGGAAAAGTGGAATATGCTACCAAGGCTGGTATCACGACGGGAGATGACCAATGCATGGTGTTCTTACTCCCCACTCTCGAGTATCCCGAGACCAAGATCTCTGTTGCAGGACTTCTGCCTAGCGATCCAAGACCGGACGACAGTCATCCGAGCATCCAGCAAATCAGAGAACTCGGCGGAGATTGTTCAAAAACCGACGTCCATGGAAATTTTGAATTAAAGCTCCTCAAAGACAAGAAAAAGAAACGCTTTTACCTGCTGGCTGTTGCCGGCTACACGCTCCGCAAGCGAGATATTCCAGGAACAGATCGGGCTGAAATTGCTAATTATTTCGCACCCGGTTTCGGTGACAAACTGCTGCTCGATAAC
>JAYGDG010000022.1:0-5158 GCA_046583015.1 Pirellulaceae bacterium
CAACTGTGTCATTCTAGCCATCGGAGGCCGCGCGGGCGATAGCAATCCAGGCAGATTTCCCGGGTCATTTTACGCTTTACGGTTTGGGCTGGTTGCCTTGCAGGGCAGCGGCAAACGACCTGGCCCGTTCCGGTCCTGGTCCTGGTGAACGAGGGCCCGCACCGCCGGGAACCGGGGCTACCTTGAGCCAGCCGAAGACGGGTCCTTCTTGACTCAATAACCGCCCAACTTGTTCTTGCCACTGCTGGCAGTTTTCAATCACGTGGACTTTTTGGAAACCGCAGGCTCGGGCCATTTGAGCATAGTCCAGTGAAGCGCCGTCAGCGCGCCGCTGTTGCGCAGCAGCTGTTCCCTGGCCTCCAGTGATCTCATAGACTTCGTTGTCAAACACCAGCAACACCAGGTTCTTGGGAGCGGCCGCCGTGATACTGACTAGCGATCCCAGGTTCATCAGCGTGCAGCCATCTCCGTTGCAAACCACGATACGCCTATTCGGTTGAGCCAGCGCCATCCCGAGGCCCAGCGACGAGGCTTGGCCCATGCTCGATGGCACGTAAACAAAGTCCAGTGGATGGGGAGGCAAATCGGTCCATTCCCGCGCCGTACTCATGGTCGTGATTACCACCTCATCGCTGCGTGCTGCGTGCAGGATGCGTAGGCTTTCAGCGGTTGGCATGCGAGCGGATGTCATCGGGTATTCATCTTCCCTTTTTAAACGATAGTGTTAAGCGCGTCCTTCGGCCAACAGCGTAACGCCGGCGCGGTCTTCCTGCTGGCACTGCAGGTAGTGTTCTTTAAACAAGTGTTTCTTTTCGGCGGAGTCGATAAAGATGCTTTCCACATTCCAGGCTTTCAGGACAGGCTCGGTGAACTGCAGGCAGGAATCGCCTGGCAGGCTCTCCGAATTCAAATAGCTGCGGTAGCCGATCAGGCCGTAGAGCGGGAGCTGGTAATCGTGCAGGACGTTTCGCAAGGCGTCACCAGATTCAAAGAGCCCCGTGCACTGGATGACCACCAGGGGCTTGGATCCACCCAGGTACAAGCCAGCGGCCACGGCCCAGGCTTCCCCTTCGCGACAAACACTGACCAGTTCAATGGAGGGACTTCCCAGCAGCGCGGATTCCCAGAGACCCAGTGTACTGTCGGGCACCCAGACGACATGGGTGATCCCCATTTCCTCGAGCAGGGAAACGATCTCTTGATCCTGGTAGATGTGATAGTCGTCGGTCTGCACTAGCTTGCCCATGCGCAAAAGTTTGAGTTTCTGTTATCCTGAATCATGGTATTGTAGACCGACGGAGATAAGAGGAAAATCACCGGTTCCAGAAGTGTAGGTAGTTATGCGTCAGACTTTTTTAATGCTGATCCTGGCGATTATCGTCGTTAGCGTGGCAGTCGGTGCGATTTACCTGGTACTGCGGTCGCTACTGGATGTCTACGACGACTGGCAAACCGGCAAGGAAATGAAGGAACTTAGCCAGGAGTCGTGTGACCGCCGAGGGCAGCGGCAGCGAGAACATGAAGAGCGGTTGCAAAATGGCTGTGACCACCAGTGGGAAGGCTCGCTGGTCGATTTTCCCCCAGGGGCTTGTAATCGCTGTGGGCTAGAGAAAGAACTTCCCAGTGGGTCCTGTGATCATGTTTGGAAGGTTGACATGCAGGAGCAGCCGATTGTGGTCTGTGAGTCCTGTGGGAAAAAGTATCAGCGAGCAGTAACGACCATTTAGTTTAATGCCTGGGAACGGGGTTTCGTTTTTGCGGTTTTAGATGGCGAGACAAATGACAAGGTGTTTTATGAAGATTTATCACAATCCGCGCTGCTCCAAAAGCCGGCAAAGCCTGGCCTTGTTGCAGGAGGCAGGGTTAGATCCGGAAGTGATCGAGTACTTAAAGGATCCGCCAACCGCCGCAGAACTCTCTGAGATACTCGACTCCTTGCAGATGGAACCGACGGACCTGATGCGGACCGGCGAGGCTGTCTACCAGGAACTGGGTTTGCGTGAAAAACAACTGAACCGACAGGAAGCGATCGAAACGATGAGACAGCACCCCGTGTTGATCGAGCGACCGATCGTGGTGAAGGGGAACCAGGCGGTCATTGGAAGGCCACCGGAAAACGTCAAAACCCTTTTTTAACCGACGGAGTTGCACAGGTTGTGCCGGCGGTGATCGCTTAAAGAAAGATAAGGACGTCGGATGGCTCGTTTTAAGCCTTGTTTGAATTCCAGCACGATTCGACCCACGCCACTGGTGGAAAAGATTCAATGTGCAGCCGCTGCCGGTTACGAGGGAATCGAGATCTGGCATGACGATGTCGATGCGTATTTGCAGCAGGGCGGGAGCCTGGCGGATGTGCGTAAACAACTCGATGACCTTGGATTGGCCGTGCCGACGACGATTTACCTGGCCGACTGGTTTGACGCATCAGCGGAAAACTGGCAGGCCGCGCTGGATGAATGTCGGCGGCGGATGGAGCAGTCGGTTGTCTTGGGAGCCCCCTTCGTTATCGCGGGACCGCCTGGAGGGACAGCCGATTGTCAGCTGGGAGCGGAGAACTACCGACGTTTGCTGGAAACGGGTGTTGTTATGGGAGTCAAACCGTCCATGGAGTTTCTCGGCTTTGTTGAACAACTTAACACCATCGAGGGTGCCCTGGAAATCATTCAGCAATGTGGCCACGAAGCAGCCACCACCATCCTCGATCCGTTCCATATCTTTCGTGGTGGCGGCTCAATCGAATCAATTGCTAAGTTGACTGCCAGCCAAATTGCCATCAGTCATTTTAACGATGCGCCAGCCGAGCCGGCCCGGGAAACACAGCATGATCCGGATCGGGTTATGCCGGGCGATGGACATCTTGATTTGCATCGATACTGCCAGTTGCTGGCGGAAACTGGTTATGACAGCTGGCTGTCACTCGAATTGTTTCGAGAAGATCTCTGGCAGCAGGATCCGCTGGAAGTTGCTAAAATCGGGCTGGCAAAAATGCAGCCCTATCTTGAAGGCTAAATCAATGAAGTGGTTGATCATTGTCATTGTAGTGCTGGGGACAATTCTGGTCTGGCAACTGTTGCAACGACGGTTCGGGATCGCCATGGTACGAATGCGTGTTGGTTCCAACGATGATGGCTGCTATCAAGTGGTGGTGGAAGAATTGCAGCCGACCAGGCGATCGGCAGAGCATGTTCGCATTCTGTTGGGTTCGGCCGCCGGGTTGCTTTACTGGGTCGACAGAAAGTGTAAAGAACCGGAACTGCTGCGAAAGGAGTTCCTTGACAATCTAGAAGTTGTTGCCAACCTGCCACTGGTACCGGACTCGGACTTGCCTGCCCTGGTTGAGCTGGCGATCGAGGTTACGGAAGTATCCAGGTTGACGTTGCCCGAGCGACTAAGAGCGACTCTTCATTACCAAAACCTGGCATACCGATTTGTCAAACTCCAAAGACTCAAATCTAAGGATGTACGGCAACTTGGCTCGTGCTGGGTTGCGATGGTGACCCTCTCGCTCAAGAAATGGGACCAGAAACTGGTAGACCGGTTTCTCGGCTCGCTGCGTGCCATGATCGAGATTTATCGGGCTGATTCGGATCACTTGACGATGCAATCAGTGATTCATTATCCCAATCGTGCATTTCTGCAATACATGACCGGAACAGACGCGAGCCAGTGACTGGCCCGTGCGGTCATGACACTCGTTCCCAAGCAAGCGCTGGCTCTCAGTCCAGTTCGAGTCCGGCCATGTCTCCCATCGAGATAAGGGGCGGCATCCAACCGTGGTACTGATTTAAAGTACTGGTTAAGGACGTCCTGGGAGGCGCCGAAAGGCGCCGACGCAATTCTTCTCGCGTCGACCAGGACGACTGGATTCGCCGACAGGCATTCCGGATCTGCTCGGGTGTGGGATTGTCAGTTTCTTTACGTGGCATGCCGGAATTATTACCAGCGACACGCTGGCGGCAATGGCCACTCTGGAAACCCTTGTAATAGAGCGACTTACGGTCATGGCCCGGGTATGTGGACGCTTAGGATCGCTCTGGCAGCCGATAATGGAAAACAGACCCTAGCTCAACTCGTCCAACGGCTTGCCAAAAGGCAGCGTAGCGACGGGCCGGCCGGCATGATCGAGATAATGTTTCTCGGTGTCGACTCCCAGATGTGCGTAAATCGTCGCCAGCACATCCTGGGGTGTTTTGGGATTGCTGCGAGGAAACGCTCCCTTGGCGTCGGAAGCACCGACCACCCGACCCCCCTGAACCGGTCCACCAGCCAGCGCGGCACTGAACACATGGGGATAGTGATCCCGGCCGTTGTCCTTGTTGACCTTGGGGGTACGGCCAAACTCTCCCCAGGCGACGACCAGGGTGGTCTCCAGTAACCCCCGTTGGTCCAGGTCTTCGATTAAGGCCGAATAGGATTGATCCCAGCGAGGAAGGAAGCCGTTTTTCATTGAGTCCATGCCTTCCACGTGGGTATCCCACCAGCGACAGTCGACGGTCACCAGTCGGACATTGGCTTCGACCAGTCGGCGCGCCAGTAGCAGTCGCTGGTTGAAGGCACTGGCGCTGCAGCGCCGTGGATCCATGGGATCGTACTTGTCAACGAACCCGTACCGGTTGCGAATCGCTGGCGGTTCGCTATCCAAGTCAAACGCCCGCCGTGCCTTGTCCGATGCCAGGATCGCATAGGCCTGTTGCTGGAAGTCATCAACGCCTTCCATTTCACCCCGATTGTCAATCTCAGCACGCAAGCGATCAAAGTCTCTTAGCAGCGTTTTGCGGTCGTCAAAACGACGAGGTTCAATTGCTTCCTGCAAGGAAAAGTTTTGCAGGCGAAACGGTCCTGCGGTCGCCGGGTCAGAAATTGTTTCAAACGGTCGGTGGGCGACGCCCAGGTAAGCCGAGTCAGTTCCTGGTACTTGCCGCGGAATCATCACGTAGGCCGGGATCTCGGGTGAAAGATGGCCCAACTGTTCGGAGACAATCGATCCGCAACTGGGGTGTACGTTCAGGTTTGGATCAGAGCCCGGTTTGTGACCGGTAAAGACAATTTGATCGCCGGCCGAATGTCCGGCATTGTCATGATGAAGACTGCGGACGATCGACCACTTGTCCATGATCTTGGCACATTGCGGCAGCAGGTCGCAAATCTGGATTCCGGG
>JAYGDG010000025.1:0-9937 GCA_046583015.1 Pirellulaceae bacterium
TTCTCCAGAAACCCGTCCAACCGGCGACTCCCGCGGCCCAGCCTGCTGCGGAAAAGCCTGCTGAGGAAAAGCCTGCTGAGGAAAAGCCGGTGGAGGCCAAGCCTGCTGCAACGGTCCAGGAGCTTCCTGAGCCGACCGGGAAAGAAGCTCCCTCTGCCGAGCCAGCTCCAACGGCCAAGACCAGCCAGCCACCAGCTTCACCGAAGGCTGAGGAAAAGCCGTCGGCATCGGACAGTTAAGCAGGGTGATTACTGGTTAGTGACGTGGTCAGATGTTACTGTTTGAGGATACGGACAATTAATCCACCGCAGGCAGGGATGTTTTCGGCCACTGGTCAAGTTCGGCCGAATAATTCTCTCTCCCGATTCCCGAACCTGGGGTTTTACTCTAAAACAACAGGGTAGTTGTCGTATATTTCTTTGCTGCGAATGAGTGGAATCTGATGTCTGGTTCGGACGTTGCTACTAAATCGATTCAGGGTAAGCGGATTGCTTTCGTGGGCAAGCTGGGTGGGCTCACCAAGCGCGAGTTTCAGCAGTTGGTTCGCCAGGAGGGTGGATTTGTCTGTGGTCGTAAAGACCTCGAGACGGCTGATGTTGATTTAATCGTGATTGGTGCGGACCAGTGGCCTCCAGTCGATCCAGCGCGGTTATTGACGTCTGCGGTTCAAGATGCGGTAGCTGCCGGTCGGGTGGAGATTCTTACGGAAACGCAGTGGTGGGAACAGCTTGGTTTGATGGAGACGGATCACCATGTCCGTCGGCTGTATACACCGGCGATGTTAGCGGAGTTGCTGGATGTTTCGATTTCGATCATCCGGCGATGGCATCGCCGTGGTTTAATTATCCCTACTCGAGAGATTCACCGGTTACCATATTTTGATTTCCAGGAGATCTCCACGGCTCGCCGACTGGCGGAGATGTTAGCTGCTGGAGCTTCACCTCAGGCAATCGAACAGCGACTCGCAGAGCTGGCCCGTTTTGTTCCTGATGTTGACCGACCGTTAAGCCAGTTGTCGGTGATTGTAGAAGGAAAGACCCTGCTGTTGCGCCAGGGTGAAGGACTCCTGGAACCGGGTGGACAACTGCGTATCGATTTTGATGCGTTGGAATCCGACGTGGAACCTGCAGTTGAGATTGTCCCGGTTAAAGCAGCCGATCTTGATGAAGATCCGCCGATTTTGTTGTTGGAACAGGCAGTTGCTCAAGTGACCGAGCCGATGGATGCTGAGGCGATGTTGAAAGCAGCGGCTGAACTGGAAGATGCGGGTCGCTTGGAAGAGGCCCTGGAGATGTATCGCAGCTGTCTGGCTGCCAGCGGTCCGCACCCGGAGGTTTGTTTTCAGCTGGCCGAGTTGTTATATCGAATGAATGACGTGGGAGCAGCTCGTGAGCGTTATTACATGGCAGTTGAGTTAGATGAAAACTTCGTCGAGGCGAGGGCAAACCTTGGTTGCGTATTGGCTGAAACGGGTGAATTGGAACTGGCAGCCGCTGCCTTTCGAGGTGCTTTACGGTATCATCCCGACTATCCCGATGCGCATTACCATTTAGCGAGGGCTTTAGACGAATTACAGCGTTACGAGGAAGGATTAAACCACTGGCGCGAGTTCCTGGCCCTCGCACCCGATAGTCCCTGGGCCGAGCAGGCTCGGCAGCGACTCGTAGAACAGTGGGATTGAGGGTTGTGTGAAAACGGTCGAGAAGCTTATCCTTGACCGTCAGCGGGCGCAGCAGCGTTTGCAGAACAATCCCAGGCAGACGTGGTCCCAATGAGTGAACTACTTCTCCATTACGAAAAAGTGAACCCGACGACCTGGGTTTACCTCTCTTCGTTGTTAATTATTGGCTTGTACTTCAAGTTCAATCGGTTTTGGAGTGTTCGTAATCTCGACATCGTCTTGCTGATCTTGTTTGCACCGGGCCTGGTCTTGGTCCATTTGGGACAGCAGGACCAGCTGACAGCGCGTTCCCTGTCTGAGAAATTAGAAACAGCTGTAACCGTTAGCAACAGTGAACCAGGGTTGGTGGCTGTTCCCAGTCTCACGTCTGCGGGCAATAACTCGTCTCCGGAGACGTCCGTTAGCGCGCTTGAGCAACAGCAAGAGGTCACGAATCGCCTGGTTGATGCTGAGCATTTGCAACGATTGGGATTTATCTGGTTGATGGTCATAGGAGGTCTCTTTCTGCTTCGCTTGCTCCTTGACCCGACCATGGTACGACGACCCCTGTTGGAGTCGAATTTGAGCTTGGGCGGCTTGACCTTTCTGGGTCTTTCCATGTTCGTCTTCTTGATTGCGAACGTGATGATTGCTGGTCATGTACCAGGGGAGGGAACATCGCCAGCTCGGTCCGGGATCCTCTCTGGCGAGCAGTTACTGGCAGATCCCACAGGTGGTCTGCATCAAGGGCCTGGATACTCACTGCTGGAGAATGTACCGAGTGTCCCGATCATGCCCTGGCGAGCGGATGACATTCCTCAACTAAACCCGGTTGATTATCGTTTTTCCAGGTTGCTGGTGATCTTGTCTCATTTAGCCATTGTGCTGGGCATGGTTGCGATCGGTTACTGGCACTTTGAAAATATCAAGACAGGGATCGGTGCCGCAACGTTGTACTTGATTCTCCCCTATACGGCTCAAATGGGCGGTCGTGTGGATCATGCCTTTCCTGCGGCGATGCTTATTTGGGCGATTGTTTTCTATCGTCGACCATTAATTTCCGGAACGATCTTAGGATTCTCTGCCTGTATCTATTATCCGTTGTTCTTGCTGCCACTGTGGATGAGCTTTTATGCCCAGCGGGGCTTGTTACGATTTCTAAGTGGCGTGGGCACGAGCCTGGCAGTATTGGTGTTACTACTGTTCTTCAGCACATCGACCGAGCAACAGTTTGTGGCAGATTTGCGCCGCATGTTTGGCCTCATGATGCCACGGATGGATGATCTCCAGGGCATCTGGATGTTGGGTTGGGATCCAGCTTTTCGGTTGCCTGTCATGACAGCCTTTTTTGCCCTTGCAGCCACCCTGGCCTTGTGGCCTGCCCAAAAGAACCTGGGGACCCTGATGAGCTGCTCAGCGGCGATCCTGGTAGCCACGCGGTTTTGGAATGGAAATGGCGGAGGGTTGTATATGGGCTGGTACCTGCCACTGATCCTGGTGACTGTGTTCAGGCCAAACCTCGAAGATCGCGTGGCGATCACGGTGCTCGAGCAAGGCTGGTCGCGTAATCGGCGCAGCTCGGTAACAACCGAGTAAGGGATCTGATGAAGTGCCTGGAGTTGGCTTGTTGAGGCAAAGGTGACTAGCGATGAGTTCTCCAACAGACGAACACAGGGCTGATGCACCTGCCAGTCTCCAGTGTGCCGTGGTCACGGTGAGTGACAGTCGCACCCTGGAAACCGATACAGGTGGACAACTGGTGGTGGACCTCTTGTCGGCTGCTGGACATGTTGTGGTATGCCGAGAAATCATTCCTGACGATCCTGATCGGATGACGCCTTTGCTGCAATCCTGGCGAGACTCTGATGAGGTTGCTGCTGTTTTGATGACAGGAGGAACGGGCATTACTTCACGAGACCAGACTTATGAGACCGTGACACAATTGATCACCCGTCCGCTGCCAGGCTATGGAGAATTGTTTCGCATGCTCAGTTATGAGCAAGTGGGAGCGGCCGCCATGCTTAGCAGGGCGACTGCCGGCTTGATGCATCAAACCGTTTTGATAACTATGCCTGGTTCGCCGAAAGCGGTGGAATTGGCGATGCAAAAGATCATTCTGCCTGAATTGTGTCATTTAGCGAGAGAAGCGGCTCGCTAGCGTGCCTGGCCGAATTTGCTTCAAGCGGCTTGTCGGCAACTACCGATACCTAGGATACGGTGTATTCGTTTTTAGCATAGTCTTTTGCAGGAGTCGGCAACATGAGTCGGCGTCTTCTTTTTCTGCTTCTGCTGGTCGGTGTCGGAAGCTGGTTCTTCTTTAAGAACTATCGTATCGATGGGCTAGAGAACCTACGGGTTTACCGCCGACCGGTAAGCCAAGCGGAGACGATTGGCGATCTGTTACCTGTCACTCGCGAGGGTCAGACGATTCGAATTGGTTCGTTTAATGCTCAGGTGTTAGGGCGTAGCAAGTCGGACAAAGTTGTCGTGATGGAGATTATGGCGAGAATCGTTCGGCAATTTGATGTGCTGGCGATTCAGGAGATCAGCGCGGAAGACAACAATGTGCTGGCTCGATTCATCGAACGCATCAACAGCACCGGTCGCCGCTACGATTACGTGGCGGGTCGGGCTCTCGGAAGATCCGATCCCAAGGAACAGTACGCCTTCTTCTTTGATCGGGAAAGCGTAGAGATTGATCGCAATCAACTCTACACCGTGGAAGATCCTGATCAATTGTTGCACCGTCCACCGTTGGTTGGATTTTTCCGTGTTCGCGGTCCTGCTGCAGAAGAGGCATTCACGTTCACGCTGGTCAATCTTCGTATGGATAGTGCAGCAGCTGAACGGGAGCGAGGTTTTCTCGATGATGTATTTCGTCTTGTCCGCGACGATGGTCGTAAAGAAGATGACGTGATTTTATTGGGCGATTTTCAAGCAGACGACCAGCAACTGGGCCCACTGGGCGAGATTCCCGGCATGACAGTTGCCATCTCCGGAACGCCGACCAATGCGGATCAGACCAGGCAGTTAGATAACCTCATCTTTGATTCCACGACAACCAGGGAGTTCACGGGACGTTCAGGAACACTGAACCTGATGCGTCAATACAACCTGTCGTTGCAGGAAGCGTTGGAAGTATCAGATCACTTACCGGTCTGGGCTGAATTCAGCATTCACGAGAATGGGGAGCAGGGAGCTGAGCAACAGCCAGCGGAACAGGCCCAGGCTCCGGAGAAGACCTCTCCACGATAACCAGGTCCATCGGCTTGTTGGTCTGACAGCCGTTATCCTTTTGGATTGGTCTCTCGCCGTTTCTTCTTTTGATCGTGCAGCCGCCGCCGTTTGTTTTCGCAGAGAACACAGCGCCGTTTGAAGTACCGACTGGTTCCGATGCTGATTTTCTTTTCATTGATATGAAAAAACTCGCGTCTCTTGGGCCAGGGTCGCTGGCAGTCCTCGCAACGTCGTTCCTCCAGCCGCTTGACCGTGAGGCGCAATTGTTCGGCGGATGCCAGCATTTCTTTTTCCCGTTGCTGACGCCGTTTGTCCCAGTTACGGATGTTGTCACGACGGATGCGACGGCGAGCGCGTTCTTGCTTGGCCAGAGAGTACTTCATTAACAACACGTCTTCCCGTGTTGCTTTTAGACCGTGTTTGGTCTGAATCCGTGACACGGTGCTTCGCGCCAGGTTCCATTGATTGCCGATTTCTTCCGGTGTCATCCGCTGGCTCTGCTTCTTGAGAAACCGGACGAACTCCTGTTTTTCACCAGCCTTCCACTGTTTCTTGTTTTGCATACAACGAGAACGCGTACGATCGGCCAGCTTCATGCGCCCCCATTTCTTGGTGATGGCCCAAATTGACCGGTATGGTTCGCCCAGCAGGTCAAACTGGAAAACATGCAGTGGGGTTAAGCCTTCCCGTTTATATTGCTTCAACAGTTTCATCTGTTCCGGAGACCATCTCAGGCGGGGTGGCTTTAGCTCGATTAAGCCGAGTCGCGCAGACTGGCTGCGAATAGCGAAAAGGGTGCGACCGGGGATTTCCACCGCCTCGAGACTGCGATGCTCTGTAATAAGCTGCCGCTGCAAGGATTCCTTCTCAGCAGAAGTCCATCGTTTGCCGGGCATTCGGTCATCCTCGTCTTCAGTGTTGTTTTGAAGCGGATTGTTTGCAGCTAATGGATTTGGTTTAAGCAGTCTGTAAAGCTGGTAGGCCTGGTCGTGTGAACCGCTGATTGACGTCGGTTTCCTGAACCAACGTGGCCCAGCGATGGCACGAAAGGTGCAACAACCTCGTTGAGGTCATCGTGGGGTTCTCTGCTCGGGACGGGTATGTCGATTCGTCGGGAGATGGTCTCAAATATAACCAAATTGTTGAGCGTATCAAGAAAGCACTGATCAGCTTATTGAGGCAGTTGATTTTATGAATCGACCCAGGGGTTTTCCCAATCGCCCCAATGGTTGAGATAACGCTGATAAACGGCGGTTTCTGCACTCTTATTTTCCAGCCATTGCTTGGTGTCCAGTACGATTTGCTGCTCGTCTGCCAGCTCCAAGTGACCTAACATGACGTTTGCCCGCAGGAAGGTGAAATAGGTATCCAGCACATCACAGCGACAATAGTCGTTGATTTCCTGTAAGGCACCCTGCTCGTAGAGATCTTGAACCATGGAACCTTGAACATCCATCTTGCCAGGTTTTCCCAACAGGTTGGCCGCCAGGTTGAGGCCTCCGTTGAAACGTGAAGCGCCAAAGTTGGTTAGCACTTCCATCAGGTCGAGGTGGAATGATGCGTTGTATCGATTACGGGGTTGTTCATACGAGCGGGCGCCTGGGGCAAACCAGCGCGGTACGCTTAAGCCATAGCGAAAGGCTGCCAGTTCCAGCAAGGGAATATCAAACGTGCGACCGTTGAAACTAACTAGCGTCGGCTGACGATAGGCTTCCCAGCCTTGCCAGAAATGTTTGGTGATGATGTGCGAACGAAATTCAGGTTCATCAAGTGCCACGATTTCCATCAGCCGAAATTGAGCATCGACCTTGCCCACTACAACCGAAACCGGCACTTGAAATGTATAGGGAATGAAATCGCTGTTGTATTTTTCTAGCAGTTCAGCACGGTAACGGCCGGTTGCTTCGTCACCAGAGAGCTTCTCTTCCGGGTAACGAACGCGGGCAATCAGGTTACCATCGGCGACACTCTCGACGTCAAACACGAGGTATTGAATCGACTCGCCGGGCACGAACAGGCCCCTTTCCAAACAGGTTCTTAGCAGGGATGATGCGTAGAGCCTACCAGAAAACGAACCCAACATCGATTAGTGGACGGGGAAGAACCCAATGATCAATCGAGACCGATTGCTGCAACGATTCTTGCGCTACGTGATCATTCCGACGACTTCAGATCCCGCGGCAGATTGCTATCCCAGTTCTGCCGGACAATTGGAACTGGGGCAACTCCTGGTGGAAGAACTGGTACAGATGGGCCTCCCAGACAGCTGCCAGGATGAGCACGGGCTGATTTGGGCAACGCTACCAAGTAATGTCTCAGCCGAGACGGCGACGATTGCCTGGAATGCCCATCTGGATACGTCGCCAGAGACGAGTGGAGAGGGTGTCAAACCGCAAGTTGTAGAAAATTACCAGGGGGGTGACCTGGTACTGCCAGGAAACCGGGAAGCCATCATTCGTGTTGCCGAGAATCCAGAATTGAATCAATTGCATGGTGCCACGCTCATCACGACCGATGGCACGACGTTACTCGGTGGTGATGATAAAGCGGGGATTGCGATCATCATGGAGACTGTCGAAGCACTACTGGAAAACCCACAAGTCCAGCACGGAAAGATCCAAATCCTGTTTACCTGCGATGAAGAAATCGGGCACGGGGTCGATTTCGTCGATATGCAGCGACTGGGAGCCGTGGCCGCTTATACCGTGGACGGTGGCCAGGCCAACGAAATTGATGTGGAGACGTTTTCTGCTGACCTGGCCACAATTACGATTCGGGGAGTTAATATTCACCCCTCCATGGCTAAGGACCGGATGGTGAATGCCATGCGAGTGGCCGGTAGCTTCCTGGATCGATTGCCCCGGGACTTGTCACCCGAGAAGACGGCTGGTCGTGATGGCTTCATTCACCCGTACTCGCTCAGCGGTGGGGTTGCCGAGGTAACGATCCACCTGATCCTCCGAGATTTCGAGACGGCCCAGTTGGCCCAGCAGCAACAATTGCTGCATTCATTGTGTGAACAGCTTGGCCAGGAAAATCCAGAGGTCACGATTGATGTTTCTGTCATACCCCAGTATCGAAATATGGCCGCCGGACTTTCCCGTGAACCTCGGGCGGTAGCCTATGCGCAACTAGCCCATGAGCGGCTCGGGCGAGTTGCCCAGCTGACGACAGTACGTGGTGGCACAGATGGTTCCCAGTTAACTGAAAAAGGCCTGCCGACTCCTAATCTCTCCAGTGGTCAGCATAATCCCCATTCGCCGCTGGAGTGGGCTTGCCTGGATGAAATGGTCCAAGCGGCTGAAGTTCTCCAGGAGTTAGCTCAAGTTTGGCAGGAATCACCCGCTTAACTGGACTCAAAAAGCCAATTCTTCAAGGTTTTTCTTGTTGTGGTAGCTGAGCCATGACCGCCGGCGAATTACAATAGAGACTATCGCGTTTGGCTGCACCCAGCGGCCACCCGTTTTCAGGAGATGATGCTGATGTTCCCTTTAGAAGAGTTGTGCGGCCAGCAGTTGCTACAGGAAGCAGAAGGATACCTGGAACTGATTTTCGTGCTGGCCGATCGTTTTGAATTAGAGATAGCGATTCGAGACCGCCTGGCACAGCGATCCTTGCACTGCCTCGACCAGTTACCCGAGTTGATGAAACGAGGGGAGCAGTATTACCAGATTTGGGGACAGGCCTTGCAGGTCATGGAACAATACCAGCAAGCCGTTGGGCCACTGCAGCAGGCCGCCATGCTGGCACCCGATCAGATTGATGTCTGGCTGTCGTTGGCCTGGTGCCAAAAGCGCTGCGGACGTTTGGACCTGGCGATTCAAGCGCTGGAGGAAGCGCTCTTGGTTGACTCCGAGGAAGCGATCGTGCACTTTAATCTGGCGTGCTACTGGAGCCTGGCAGAACACTCACGACAGGCACTAACTCATTTGGCCGAAGCATTTGAACTTGATCTGAAGTACCGGGATTTAGTTGATGAGGAAGAGGACTTTGACCCGATCCGAAGTCACCCAGACTTTCTTGCCTTGACCGGGATGATCGTCTAGCGGGTTCTTTTTGGCAAGCTTGGCTGAGAGCTTCTGCCTCAGGTTGAATTGGCTGCGTAGAGTTCGGCAAATTCAAGCACCCAGACATCGATCATTTTACGGTATGTCGTGATATCGACATCTTCAATCTTCTCGAAATGATTGCGATTAAAGACTTCTTTATTGCGAATCGTACCCTTGGCCGCCAGGTCCACAACGTGGTAACTCTCGAAGGGCCGGATGGTCACTTCCAGGCGACTGTAGTTGTTATCGCGCTGTCCACTCTTGTTGAGGTTGAAGTCATCACGACTGATTGCGACTCCCCAGCCTCGGTCTCCATAAATCGTTTCCGACTGAAATCCAGGGAAGTGGTTTACTAGCTTCGTTGTACATTCTTCGATGTGTTCTGAAAGCTCCAGGCGATGGTTGGAATGCAGGCGTTTTAACTCGTCTTCAGAGAGCGCTGTCGATTTCGCCTGGTCAGCTTGCTCGTCCCGGCGATCTGTTCCACGGTCAATGGCTTTCTGTAACCGCTCTTCAAAGTTCATGATGTTTCCTTTTCTCGATCAGGAGAGGAATCTTCGGTGGTGTTATTAGGTTTGCATTAACTGGAAAAAAACTTGAGCGGGACAGGCTCGCGAGCTTCCGGACGTGAATCCTGCCGGGGTTGCCGAGCTGGTTGCCAGGAAAAGTCGTGTCGAGCAATCTAGTGCTCACTCGAGTGATTGTCAAGGATTTTCCACAGTGCCAGCAAGTACCTGCTAGCAATTTGCGGGGAGAGCAGGTCGCTGAAAAACCACCGGTTCGATCAGTTTGTCAAATTTTTGAGAAAGGGTGAAGTCGCTTGACATTGTGACCGATGAAGGGCCTCACAGCGGAAAGGTGGTGTCGGGAGGGACCGTGATGACACACCGAGAGAGAGATCAGAGGTCAAGAGAAAGAGTTTTGTCATGAAACGGTTCGACCAAGAAATAAAGCAACAGTTACTAGACGATGCAGTAGATGTTTCGATAAG
>JAYGDG010000118.1:0-2027 GCA_046583015.1 Pirellulaceae bacterium
GCTGGCCAGTTTTGGCGACATCTGGCAACACCCACCCCAGGGGAAGGGAGAATCGGGCGTCTACCTGAAAAACATCGGCAGCAACGGCCTGCTCTTTGATCGCCAGGGGCGGCTGATGGCCTGCCAGCCCTCCAAGCGGCGCGTGATCCGTTTTGAAAAGGATGGCAAGATCACCGTCCTGACCGATAGGTTCCGCGGCAAACCGTACAACCAGCCGAACGATCTGACCGTCGATTCAAAGAACCGCATCTACTTCACCGATCCCAAGTACGGTCCCCGGGAAAACATGGATCAGCGCGACTCCGCGGGCCGCGAAGTGGAAGGGGTCTACCGCATCGACTCCGATGGCAAGGTGACGCGGATCATCACCCATGAAGTCGATCGGCCCAATGGGATCGTCATCTCGGCCGACGATCGCACCCTGTTCGTGGCCGACAATAACAACAACAACACCGATGGCGGCGCGCGGCGACTCTACCGGTTCCGACTCAACCCGGACGGATCGGTCCGGCTCAAGTCCCGCAAGCTCCTCTTCGACTGGAAAAATGGCCGCGGACCGGATGGCATGGTGCTGGACCAGTCGGGACGCTTGTTTGTCGCCGGTGGACGCAACGAAGCGTCCAAGTACGAGACGGCCGAGAAGTTCAAGGGAGGCGTCTACGTTTTTACGCCCCAGGGAAAGCTCGTCGACTTCCTGGCAGTTCCGGGCGACGAAGTGACCAACTGCACGTTCGGAGGCTCTGACCTGAAAACGCTTTTTGTTACCTCGGGCGGCAAACTCTACAGCAGGCGGGTCAACGTGGCTGGCTGGCTACCGTTCCCAAGCCTCAAGTAGATTGGCGTTGGCCCCCTAATCCTGGAGCGGTTGGCAAACAAAGACTTGGTAATCACAGACCCCGCTGCGTATCGGACAGGTCTCTTGCACCTGTAGAAAGGGCTCGATCAACTGCTGGTAGTGGGCCTGCTCTCGGATGTGGGAGCCAAGATCGAGCCAGTGGATCAAGCGGCCGATCAGGTTAAACCACGACCGGGTCGGCACATCCTCGATAATAACAACGGTGCCGGCCGGTTTCAGGATCCGCCGAACTTCCCCCAGCACCTGCCGGGCGATCTCCTCTGGCAGGTGATGCAAGATCCCCAGCACCAGCACGTTTTCAAACGACTGGTCTGAAAATTTCAGCTGGCAGGCATCCATCACTTGAAACGTGTAGCCCGGGTGTCGCTTGCTGGCGTAGGCAATGTACCGCTCGTACAGGTCGATTCCCGTGTAGCAGGCCGCCTCAAAGAGAGGGGCAAACACCCCGGTCCCACAGCCCACGTCCAGAATACTCTGGCCCTCGGGCACCGGCAGCTCACGACGAAGCACCTTCTTTTCGCCGCGAAAATTATTTTCCAGAATCCGTCGCAGCAGGGTAAAGATCGCCGGGTTATCGGCAATCCGGGCCACGGACCGTTTTATCAGATTGATCATATCATCTGCTTTCGGCGACCTAATCACCTGCGCCTGGTTTGGACCACCGCAAGTTCCTCAACTGCGGTTGCCGGCCGGCCCAGCGGGTGCTGCCGATCACCTTTTCCTGGCGGTCCCCGTAGTAGGGCCGGAAGCCGAGCAAATCAGCCTGATCCCAAGCGGATAGCTTGTCCTCTCCAGCGGGCACCTGGAATCTTGCCGCCGGCAAGCTGACCTTTTGCCACTGGTCGCCGCCGGCCAGTTCCACGACGGTCACCAGTTCACGCTGCCGTCCCCGATAGCCACGGAAAAAATTCTCCTTGATGATCACCACCAGTTGGTTGGCCTTTTCCGTTTTCACGTCGAACGTCAACTGTTCACCCGCCTGGCCCTGCCACTTGGGGTCGGTAATCTTGCGCGTCCAGTACTGCCAGTGATGGGGATTGTCGGCCGACAATAAATACCAGTCCTGGAAACCACGAGAAAAATCGTCAATCAGATCGCTCCGCTTGTCGGTGGCGAGAATTTTTTTTGCCTGCAGTTCTTTTGGCGCCGCCGTCTGCAGCTGAGATGTAAG
>JAYGDG010000354.1:0-2889 GCA_046583015.1 Pirellulaceae bacterium
GATGGACCATCCTTGCTACCGCCGTCCTGATTGCCCTGGGAGTGGGCCTGGTGATCGGTTTTACCCTCGGCCACGGCATGTAACCCTGGCCCATCACTCGACCTGCCCTTTTAAGACCCTCACTCGCTCTCTTCCAGATCCTCCTGGACGCGCTGCTCGAGCCGGCTCCCCTCTTCAGTCGCCGCCACATCGTCAGTCTCTGGTCCGAGCAGTTCGGAATCCTCGTTGGCAGCATCAACCTCGCTCGGATTCACCAGTACCAGCAAGATCAGCGGCAGTACTGCCATCAGGGCGGCTGCGTAAAAGGAGGCGTGGTAGCCAAATTCTTCATGAAGTGTGCCAACCATTCTTTTCCCTAGCACGGCGCTAACATTCGATAGTGCCATGTACGTCGTAAAGACCGTCCCCACGGCCTGCGTCCAGGAAATGCGCATCGCCATGGAGAGAAAGGCGACCGAACCAAGAGCAATCAAGCCAGGTGACAAGACCAGGTAAGCGGTCGGAAACCAGGTTGTGGTCCAAATATCGGGAACCGCAGCGGCGAAGACATTCAGCAGCGCATAGGAGCTCATGCCAATGAGCAAGATTGTTCGACGTCCCCAATGATGCGACAGGAAACCACCCAGCAGTGCAAGGATAAGTTCTGGTCCCATGGCCCAGAACCTGGCCCGGGAAAGTTCCACGTGCGTCCAGTCAAGATTCTCCGTACAGATTCCCTTGGCCATGAATTTTCCGATTTCGGGGCCCAAATTATGCAGCAACGTAAAGTACAGAAAAACAAATGTCGTTCGCAGCGAAAAAGCGAGAATCATGTTCTTCGCCAACACGCGCGGATTCCCGTAGTTTTTCTCTTTCACGATTCCCTCGCCACCGGGACTCCAGGGAAAACGCTTTTCACCAGGTCGCTCTAACCAGAGCATGGGCAGGATCATGATGACACCCAGTAAGGCAATCTGAATCAACACCGCTACTTGAATGGAACCACCCGTGTTGCGAATCAGCTCGGCAAACAAATATCCCCCACCGCCGTAGCCAACGAGCTTGCTGGCCCACATCATGCCGTTGGCCTGACCCTGCTCCTCGGCGGGCAAAATATCGACCGCCAGCGCATCGGTCGATACATCCTGCAGCGAGGCAAAAATATTGTGAATGAAGAACATCCAGCCCAACATCGTCAGGTCCTTGGTGATGTCGGGAACCATCAAAATGCCAATCAGTGTCAGGGCCATCATCAGTTGGGCGCCGATGATCCAGCAGCGCCGCCGCCCCATGGAACGAATTGTCATGGTGTCGATCAACGGAGCCCAAATCAGCTTGAAGGCCCAGGGCAACAGAATAAAGGAAGCAACTTTTGCCGCTTCCCCCACCGTTATGCCACTATCGATCAGGTAATTGACCAGCGTAATATCCATGAATCCCCAGGGAATCCCTTGGGCGACGTAGAGAGCGCAGAGAATCGTCAGGCGTTTAGGCCGACTTTCAACCAGTGTCATGGCGTTCCTCTCCAGCGGGAGGCAAGATCGTCTTTAAAGGGGTTGCCGCAAGAGACAAGATACCTGATCGAGCGGATCTTGCCGAGAGAGGTGGCGGCCCGGTTAACGCCCGCGCGCCTTAGCCAGGTCCTGGACCAGCTTACTTTCCAGTTCCGGATCCAGGTATTTGGCCATCAATCCGCGTGTTTGCTGAAACAACTGGGTAATCTTCTTTTCCAGCCGCAAGTCCAGCTTGGTGGCAAAGATCTCCCGTTCCTTGGATTGCAGCAGAATCTCTAAATCTTCCAGGCTGGTCAACTCACGAAATTCGTCGATCAGCGTGTTAGCTTCCTCGTATTTTTTCTCTTTAATCTTCCCCTGGATGCGAATCTCCAGGACTTTTTGCTGGATGACCAGGTCCAACAGCGAGTTTTGAATGCCGGTCACATAAGATTCAACCTTCAAACGACTGTCATCGTTGGGCAAGGTAGCTGTTTGCTCTGGATAGTAACCGGGAACCATTGGCAAACGAGCCAGCAACTGTCGCCCGTTCCTTACATAAATGACTCGCACACCCGACTTGATCGGCTCAATTTCAATAACGCCGCGCCAGTCTGTCTGCCCCAGTTTCTTGGGCTCTTCTTCTTCGGCCAGCTTCTCGTCTTTACCAAGGGGCTGGGGAGTCTTGGCAAAAACATCGTAGCCCTTGAGGCTATGGGTCTCATCATCCTGGGCCACCAGTTTTAGCTGCGTGGGCCGCCCCGTGGGACGCACGAGCAGGCCAAAGCGCTGGGTCCGCGAACTGGTCCGTCCCGCCACCGGATTGCGCATGGCTGACCAGACCTGGCACTGCAATTGTCCCCGCTCTTCAGAGTCGACAAAGATGTACGTCCAATCAACTTCCACGACACCCGCTTTGAGCGGTTCACCAAGGCGGTTGTTACGCCGAATGACGGGGCGCAAGACGGCCCGCGAGCCGATATAGAGCGGCGAATCTTTGCTTTGAACCAGGCCACCGGCTCGTACCGTTAACTCTGCTGATTTACCTTGCGATGATTCGATCCGGGCAATCGGGTGAAAAGCCTCAGCAATCACGTCGAACGACGCGTCCGCCAGCATTTCAAGGTTCACTACCTCGCGTTCGAAAAGAGGGCTCAACGTGCGGGTATGTAAATCAAGCTCCCGGACCTGCACTCGCCAGGAAGGGCCCTGGTCGGTCACTCCCAGCAAGAAGAGCTTATCTTTCTTGAGCAGTGGTAAGTAGGGACTCTTCGCGACCACCGACTCGGCAGGTTTCTTCTCGGCAGGTTTCTTCTCGGCAGGTTTCTTCTCGGCAGGTTTCTTCTCGGCAGGTTTCTTCTCGGCTGGCTGCTTCTCGGCAGGTTTCTCGTCGGCAGCCTTCTCGTCGGCAGCCTTC
>JAYGDG010000383.1:0-1933 GCA_046583015.1 Pirellulaceae bacterium
AAACTGTATTTTGCGGCAGTCGTTTCCGCCACGACTGTACATTCCACATGAACCTACAAACTCTACGTTTATTCCCTGAAAGGCAAATTTGCAAGACATAGTTAGATGAAATTAAAGAAAAACCTGTCCCTAACAAGTAGCGATACCTTGTCCTTAACCACATAATCGCATTATCTTTACGCTTTCCTGCAGCAAACGTAGACTCACTTAGTTTATCCGTAAACGATCGCCCGATTCTACCAGAATGGCAGAGAATTCCAGAAAAGTGTTTTTCGCCCTCTGAAGCCTTAAGCGACGAGTCGATTATGCAGAATCGAGAACTCTTTAGCCGCCACCGACAATTACTCGCCTTGCTGTTAATAGCCTGCCTGGCGGGAATCCCCTCAACAATCAAGGCTGCCCAGCAGAGACGACCAAATTTCCTGGTGCTGATTTCCGATGATCAACGGCCAGATACCATCAGGGCGCTGGGAAACCCCATCATTGAAACTCCCCACTTGGATCGCCTGGTCCACAGCGGCCTGACTTTCACACGGGCTACTTGTGCCCATCCGTTGTGCGTACCGAGCCGAGCTGAACTTCTCACAGGCTGTATCGGTTTTCGTAATGGTGTCCATCCACCCAACAATAAACCTGACCTCACATTGCCAACCTGGCCGAAAGTAATGGCCGCAGCAGGTTACAACACCTACCATGTGGGCAAATGGATGATCGCCGGTCGACCATCAACACGTGGCTTCCAGGAGAGCCTGGGTCTGTTTGCCAGCGGTAAGCGGCCCACCACCGCACAATTCGATTCAGCTGGCAGGGAAGTCACTGGATATCGAGGCTGGATGTTTCAAACCGACGATCGCCGACTACGGCCTGAACAAGGCGTCGGACTTACTCCTGACATTAGCGCCAAATTTGCCGACGCAGCTATTGAGTTCATCTCGCGTAAATCCGACAAACCCTTCTTTCTGCAGGTTAACTTCACGGCACCGCACGATCCGTTGCTTGACCCTCCAGGCTGGCTCGATAAGTACCCGGTAAAGGATATGCCACTTCCCAAGAATTTCATGGAACGTCATCCGTTCGACCATGGAAACTTTGCCGGACGCGATGAGAAACTTAACCCGTGGCCTCGCAAACAATCTGACATTCGTCGTGACCTGGCAACCTACTATCGAGTCATTTCCGATATGGATGCCCAGATCGGGCGAATCGTAGCAGCACTTACCGATCATGGGAAACTTGACAACACGATCATCATCTTTACCAGCGACCATGGACTGGCCATCGGCAGTCACGGATTAATGGGCAAACAAAACATGTATGAACATACAATCGGTGTGCCGTTGATTTTTTCCGGACCCGGGATTCCCAAGAATAAGTTGCGAACCGCTCAGATTTACCTGCGTGATCTATTTCCCACGACTTGCGAACTGGCTCACGTCTCGATCCCGAAAACTGTCCAGGGCCGCAGCTTTAAAGCTGTCATCGAGGGACGGGAAACGAAAATCTACGACCATGTATTTGGCTATTTTCACAACAAACAGCGAATGGTCCGTACAGATCGCTGGAAATTGATCTATTACCCGCATCTCCAACGTCACCAGCTGTTTGATTTACAGAATGATCCCGACGAGTTAAAAGACCTTAACAATTTGCCTGCTCATCGTGACATCAAGGGCCGTCTCAAGGCCGTTTTGCTGCGCTGGCAGCAGCAAGTTCAAGATCCCTTAATCCAATAAAAAACCGGTTCTCCATATCCTATGGAGAACCGGTTTTCTCTAACCGTCTTGTTCGGGCTCAACAACCCTGTTACTTCACGGTACCCGTTCCATTGCTCTGCAAGTCAATCGTGAAAACATTTTCACCAGCTACGACTTCGAGGGTTAACGGGGTTGTCGACGAGTTGTTGAACTTCTCGTTGAGATCGGAAGAGCACACG
>JAYGDG010000389.1:0-3377 GCA_046583015.1 Pirellulaceae bacterium
ACCTGCCCGGCAACAGGGAAGGACCGCAGTTTGGCCTCAGTGAGATCGTTACGATTACCATCGATGAAGATGCCGATAGCTACTTCGAGAAAGAAGCTGCTAAAGATTACGAAAGTATCCGGGCAACCTTGGAATCCACACTGGCCGACTTGCAGCAGACCAGGAAACTGACTACGCCACTGCAGGATGCCGTTAAAACGGATGATCCACTGGAAAAGGAAGTGACCGAGAAAATTGACCAGACTCGCCAACTAGCAACAGAAGCCCAGGAGAAACTGGTTGAACTCGCAGAGGTGTTGCCATCGACCGCCTTCCAGGCCCTAGAACCCGAAGTTGCTGACTTGGCCGCTACCGATGTAAATTCCATCCAGGACGAGGCTGGCCAAATTAAACTGGTTGATGAGTCCGAACAGCGACTCGCCCATAGCCAGGATGCCGATGCCCACACTGAAAAAGCGATTGAACGTACCGAAACACTGATTGCTGATTTGGATAAGATCTGGGAACGCATTCAACGACTGGAAGATCTTAAGGAACTGGCAGCTGAACAACAGCGCCTCTCGGAGCTGGCCCAGGATCTGCAAGATAAAAAGAATGCAGAGCAAGATCCAAATGATCTCGCCAAGCAACAACAGGAACTCAACAAGGAAATTGCCGAAGCCCTGCAAGAATCACCCCAAACCCTGGAAGATTTTGTTAACCAACAACAACAACGGGCACAAGAATTAGCTGAAACGGCCGAAGAACTTGCCAAGGAACAAGAACAGTTGGCAGCCTTGACCGACGAAGCAAATCAAGAGACACCCAATGATGAAGAAATAACCAAGCAACTGACCGACCAACTTCTCGAGGACCAACAAGAGATTGCTAAGGAAGCTGCAATCTTGGAAGACCAACTCAATGATGATGAAGATGGTCAGCCAGAACCAGGTGATAAGCCAGAACCAGGTGATAAGCCAGAACCGGGTGACAAGCCAGAACCGGGTGATCAGATCGCGGAAAAAACCCAAGAGGTGGTAGAAAAACTCGAAGAAGGAGATCTCCCCGAGGCTGCCAAGGAAGCACAAGTTGCTACCGCCGCCTTGGAACAGGTGGCTGAGGCACTTAACCCGGAAGCTGAAAAACCGGGAGCCAAGCCAGAGCCAGGAGCCAAGCCAGAGCCAGGCGAGCAAGCTGAACAAGCTGCCGACTTGGCGGAGCGTCAAGCAGACGTTGCTCGTCAGTTGGAAGCTTTGCAGAAGGGTGATATTGATGAGGCGCTGCAACTGCGGCAGGAACAATTAGCTCAAGAGACAGAAGAATTGGCCAGGGAAGTCGCTGCCTTACAAGAAGAAACGGCAGCCTTAGGGCAACCTGAAGCAACTCAAGAAACGGCTCAAGAAGCGGTTGAGCTGACTCAAGAAGCGGCCGAAAATACGGCTCAGGCGGAAGAACAACTGGCACAAGCGAATCCGGGCGACGAGCCAGCGCCAGGTGACAAGCCAGCCCCAGGTGACAAGCCAGCCCCAGGTGACAAGCCAGCCCCAGGCGACAAGCCAGCGCCGGGTGACAAGCCAGCGCCAGGTGACAAGCCAGCGCCAGGTGACAAGCCAGCGCCGGGTGACCAGCCGGCTGCGCCAGGTCCGGCCCAAGAGGCTCAGGGCCAGGCGGTAGAGGCCTTGGAGAATGCAGCGGAGTCACTGCAGCAATTAAGTGAACAATTTGCTGCCCAGGCAGAGGCATTAGCCAATCAGCCGGCACCGGAGGGTGAAGCACCTGCTGGAGATGCCGAGTTAGGAGAAGCGTTAAGCCAGGCAGCGGAAGCTGCGGCCAGTTTGGAGTCTGCAGGTGAGGCACCACCTGCGGAGAGTTCCGGCGACTTGAATTCGGCAGCGGAATCGGCTCAGCAGGCAGCGGAGTCGTTAGCGGCAGCTGCGCAGCAGGCAGCGGAAGCTGCCAATGCTCCACCGGGCAGCCCGGCGCCGGGTGAGACGGCATCGCAAAGTCCTTCGCAGACGCCTGCCAAGAAACCATCTCAGCAAGAGGGGACGGGGACGGGCGAAGAGGGTCGAGTGGGTGGTACCTTGGATGACAAGACCAAGATGATTTTGAAGAAGTATGGGTTTTCCGTAGCCGATTGGACGAGGCTTCCTGGGCGTTTGCAGAATCAGATTGTACAGGCTGAATCGAAGGACGCTTCGGAAGAGTATCGCGAGTTGGTGCGACGATATTTCCGAGCCTTGGCTCGTCGCACAGATTCATCATCGAAGAAGGACAAGTGATGAGCCGATTCTATCGTTTCGTGAGTAGCATGACTTGTTTGCTAGTTGGCATCAGTACCCTGATGGCCTGGTCGCCGGTTGCTGCCGACGAAGCCTCGGAGGCCTTGTCCAAGTATCGTGAGCCGGTGGACGTAGCTGTTGACAAGGCGTTGAAATTTCTTGCGGAAGTTCAGAAGCCTGACGGTTCTTTTCCGGGTCAATATGGTGACACGACGGCGGTACCTGCCTTAGCGGGGATGGCTTTTCTTTCCAAGGGTTATACACCCGGCTTTGGTCCTTATGGTCAGAACATTAATCGCAGCATGGATTACGTATTTGCGAATGAGCAACAATCTGGTGGGAAGCCGACTGGTTACCTGGTCCGTACGGGAACCGGCAAGATGTATGCCCACTGTATTTCAACGCTATTTCTTTCAGAAGTATCCGGAATGGTTGATCCTGCTCGGCAAGAGAAGATTGACCAGGCATTGCCACGGGCCTTGACGAAGATTATCACGGCGCAAGAGGTGAAGAAGAGTAAACCGGAGTATAAAGGTGGCTGGCGTTATCAACCGAGCAGCTCGGATGCGGACCTTTCTTTGACTGGTTGGGCGGTAATGGCCTTGCGGTCGAGTGCACTTAATGGAGCCCCGATACCTGAAACGGCGGTCGAGGATGCGGTCAAGTTCATTTTGAATTGTCGTCCCAAGAATACTCAGGGTGAAAAGGGCTTTAGTTACCAGCCATTCCAGGGTGGTAAGCCGGCCATGACCGGTGTCGGTATCTTGTGTCTGGCATTGTGTGGTCAGCACGAGAACAAGATGTTGCCGCGAGCGGGAGAATACCTGTTGGCCAGCGGTGTCAATAAACGTTGGGGTGGCAGCCATTTTTATTACACGAACTATTATTGCACCCAGGCCATGTTTCAACTGGGTGGCTCTTACTGGGATCGTTGGGCTGCGGAGATGTACGAGAATACCTTGAGTCATCAGGCTGCTGATGGTTCCTGGGGCAGTGCTTATTCGACTGCCATGACGGTCCTTTCTTTGACGGTTTCTTACCGTCAACTACCGGTTTATCAGCGCTAATCGTGTAGTTGCTGAGCTTTACTGGATGTTTGAGCTAGGGAGTTCTGCG
>JAYGDG010000445.1:0-21411 GCA_046583015.1 Pirellulaceae bacterium
TGATCACAGGGTTTTCCTTCTGCTTGCTGGCCCACACCCAGGCCCAGCACCTGTGGCTGATTCAAGTGGCCGATTTTAGTGGTGCTTATGGAGTCAGTTTTCTCGTCATGCTTGTGAGTGGCCTGATCTATCGCGCTGGCCCCTGGAATCCGCAACGATCACAATCATGGTCCCTGGCACCTGCCTTAACCGCCCTGCTCCTGCTGGCACTCACTGCTGGGTACGGTGCCCTCTGTCTAAGAAAAGCCCCCCTGAAATCATCTTCTCAAACATTCAACGTAGGACTCGTCCAAGGCTCGATTGACACGCAGTTTGGAGAAGCAGCCATTCCGGACCATAAGATCTTCGAACTCTACAACGACTTGACACTGCAACTTAGGCTGGACAATCCTGACCTGGACCTGGTGGTCTGGCCCGAATCAATGTTCTCTTACCAGGGTCCTGAATTGTTGATGGACCAAGACTCAGTCCCGCCAAAAGAGAGCACGATGGATCCAGTCGAGTTCCAGGAGCGGGCCAAGAACCATAATCAACACTTCTATCAACATACGGTTAACTTCGCCCAAGCCATCAACCGGTTGCCAACGGATCAAGGAACGCAAGACCTCGAAATCGCTTTCATCCTCGGTACAAATTGCTGGCAACTGCCACCCCAGGAAAAACGATTCAACTCAGCTATTCTTGTTAGCCCTCAGGGAAACGTTACCAATCGATACCACAAAATGCATCGAGTGATGTTCGGTGAATTCGTCCCCGGCGGCCACTGGTTTCCCTGGCTCTATCAACTGACACCGATGGGCAGCGGCTTGACCGCTGGTGAACAGCCTGTGCCTTTCAAGGTGAAAAACTGGACCCTGGTCCCAAATATTTGTTTCGAAAGTAGCGTACCTCACTTAATCCGACGCCAAGTACAGCACTTGCGGTCGGCAGGGCACCATCCAGATGCACTTATCACTATTACCAACGATGGCTGGTTTTGGGGCTCGACCATACTCGACCTGCACCTGTTGTGCGGAGTCTTTCGAGCAGTCGAAAATCGGCTTCCTTTGTTGATCGCTGCCAACACTGGAATCTCGGCTTGGATCGATGAGGATGGCCGGCTTATGGAAACGGGACCGCGACGTCGTCCCCAGAATCGGGAAAATGGGGTGATCGTGGCGCATCTGAAGAAAAGTGACCCCAGAACAAGCTGGTACCAGCGGTGGGGTGACTGGCCCTGGATTCTACTGGGACTGGGAACCCTGATGGCTGCTTATTGGCCCCTCAAAGGAGGACCAAGAACGCGAAAAAAAGAGGGTTTAGTAGGGAAAAATGGTCCTAACGATTGTGATGGCAAGCTTTGGTGAAGAAACAACCTAGGCGCTGTAGATACCCAAAGTTACCGGGATTTCGTTGACATTCCGGATTTCCGGTAACTATACTGTTAGAGTCGGTCCGATTTCATAGTTTGAGCCCTGCTTTTCAGCAGGCATAAAGAGATATTGACAATCAGCTGTAACGACTACGGATGCCCCCCTTTTTGAGGGTATGGGTAAGGTTCTGTGCGTTGCGACGTAACTTGCTTTAGAACGTTATTACTTTAGAGGAAACGGGTGCCATGACGCTCCTGGGAAAAATCTTTACCGTACTCATTTTGATAATGAGCGTTGTCTTTATGTCGTTTTCGATCATGGTTTTCCAGACACATCAGAACTGGCAACTACTGGTCGATAATGAAAACTACTCCGAGGAACATGACCTTGGACTGAAGCAAAAGATCGCAAATGCCGAACGAGCGAACAGCGAGTTGGAAACCAGTTTGAAGGAAGCCCAACTGGCGTTAAAGCGTGAACAAATTGCTCGACGGTTTGTCCTGGCTTCTTTGCAGGCCCAGTTGATTACGGCGACTCAAGATCAGACAACGCTTGAAGAAGACCTGCGAACCTACGAAGACAAGTCTCGCAAGTTAGAGGCAGACCTCAGTGTCGCCCTGGCGGATAATGCAGGATTGGTTGGCGAGGTCTCTAACTTGAGAGAACAGGTGGTCGGGGCGCAGCAATCCTCGGACAAGTATTTCTCGAACTCTTTGAAGCTAACCGATGAAATCAATCAGTTGCGTGGAAGTAAAATTCGGCTCAAGGAAGTTCAAAACCAGTTAATCAACCAGGTCGGGCGCATGTCCAACGTTTTAAGCAAGAATGGGCTGACCGAGTTTAGTGATGTCACAGCCATCCCACCAGTCATTGACGGTGTGGTGACTAACGTCCGAAGTGACATTATCCAAATTTCAATCGGATGGGATGACGGTTTGCGTAAAGATCATGAGTTAGATGTCTTTCGCGGCAAGTCCTATTTAGGCCGCATCAAGGTTCGCGAAACGCGACCCAATTCAGCCGTTGGTGAGATCATTCCGGCCTACCGTAAAGGCATTATCAAGCAAGGTGATCGCGTTGCCACGAAAATCAGCTAGTTCCGACAGTCCTTCAATCGTCCAGAAGATGCCTTTGAGCGTCTACACCATGATGCTGGTGATTGCTTTCATGTGCATCACGGTGGCTTGCGTTTTGTTGTGGCAGGAATTGAAGAAGTGGGGTCCTGGTCCCGACTGGTGGAATGCCACCGTCTCCATCACCGCCCCAGCAGACTCGCCCGATTCGTTCCAGCTGGCCCGTCAGGCAGCAGAGATCGAACCGTTCAAACTAAGCTGACATCTCTGGATTCTGGTTCAGCAAAACGGCCCTTACAATCATCGTGGAGGGCGTCTCCCAGGGGGTTGAAATCCGCCACTACGCGCCATGATCTGTCGCGCCGTAGCAGCTTTACTGGCTGGCCCGGGTACCTTGCTATCTTTGGCCGGCGTTGCCGTCAAAACCATCATCACGCGATCCTGTGGCTGCAAGTCAGACAGCTTTGCTGCTTGTCCATTGCGAATGATGGCCACTCCTGGCGGCACATGGACTGTTTTCTTGCCACCACCGGAACGATCCAATGCTGTAATGAGCCGCTGCTTGACATCGACTTTCTCAATCATACCCATCACGCGCGAACCGTTGGCCATTTGAGGCCTGCCCCGACCCCCTGCTCCCGGCCGTTGTCCACCTGCCAGTCCACCTGCCAGTCCACCACCGCGACCGCCCCGTTGCCGGGAACTGCCGCCATCCCGGTCTGCTTCCAGGGTGAGTAAGAATGTCTGGTTAACAGGCTTGCACCAGCCTTCGTCATCGTTACAGGCGAAGTACTTCACTTTCACTTTGATCACGGCATTGGAGACCTGTTTGAGTTCATCGATATTAAGAAGGAACTCACGTGGATCAATATCTGCAGGCTGTTTGACTTTCGGTCCCGATCCCTTAGCGGGTGTCACCGTAACGTTTTCAGGCAATTCCAGTTCATAGGTCAGAGGGTCCACCAGGTTGTTCCAGTGAACGTGATACAAGGGGTCCAAGTGGAAGCCGAGATAGAGTTTCCCGAGTCCGTTGGACATGAAGTTCTGATCGACCTCTGCTCGTAGTTTTACGTAATGCGGTTCTTTGCTTTCTTCCGCGGTCACTTTAAAAGCACGCATGCTGCCGCTGACCTGGACGCGCGGCACCACTCCACTGGCAGCCGCCTTCGGGGGTGGAGCAGTCTTTAATTTCAGGTCCGCAACTTGGGTCGGCTTTTCCACAGCGCCAACAAGTTGCTCAAGATCTTTTCGCAGTTCACTCGGGGCGCTCCAGCCACGGTGGCGAACGACCTTACCTGCCGGGTCGAACACAAATTCTGAATTCGGCGAATTGCCAAGTTTGTGTTTCAGTTCATTCTCCATGTTGTCCGCCAGCCAGGTAAATTTCGATCCTAAGGTGCGTTCTGCTTCTTTCAGGTGCAGTAACCGTTCCTGGAGCGTAAGCGGTTGGACATAGCCGTTATTCTCGGGGTGCGCCAGTGACTTGTAGATGTAGTAGAACTTGACGCCACGGGAAGCATAATCGCGTTGGATCGTCTCCAAACTGGGGACGTTTCGCAGGAAAGGCGGTCACGTCAGGCAGCCAAAGACCAGTACCGTGTAGCTTCCTTTCAACTGGCTGGTCGAGAATTCCTTCCCGTCCGCCGTGTACACCGTGACTTCCGGAATGGGCTCGCCAATTCCGGGTGCAGCCCGCTTGAATGCCGAACTGACTTGCGACCGACCAGACTGGCCTCCCTGGCCAGGAGCCTGTCCGTAACTGGCAGACGGTCCCGCTGTCAAAGCCACCAAGCCAGCGATTACCAGTAATGTTGAAAAACGCGACAACCTTTGAAGCATCAGATTCTCCTGTCCTTTGCGACACGACTGCTTAGTTCCCGAATGGGACACCCGATAGTTCAAGCAGTTGCCTCAGTACGTACCCCTTAGCTTAGCATTAAAACCCTGCCGAAAGGTTTTAGTTTCGGCAGCTCGATTAAATCGTCAAACGTGGCTTCGATCGCGGGTCTAAAGTAACCTCAGCGAGCAGCCTCTCGAAGCTATTAGAACGGATCGGAGAGGGCTGTTGGAACTGCTTTTAAAACAGCTCTTTATGACCCACTTTCCAGGCTCAGGACAGTTGTTGGCGAGGGGTAAAAATGGTAAAATACGAGCCTTCCAAGAAGCCCGGAAAAGCAGGTAAAAACAAGCTCTTTTGAGGGCTTTGACCGGCTCAATTTGGACAGGATGCTATACCGCTAGAAAGGACTCTCTGTTGTCGACCGACTCAAATGAACCGACAGATGCGGATGATACCACTGCACCGAAAAGTGGCGACAACGGCAACTCGACCAGGATTCTCGATCTACCGATCGAAGACGAGCTCAAGCAGAGCTATCTAACCTATGCCATGAGTGTCATCGTGAGTCGTGCACTACCGGACGTGCGCGATGGTCTCAAGCCTTCTCAACGGCGCATCCTGGTCGCCATGAATGACTTGAACCTGGGACCGGGCTCCAGTCGCGTCAAGTGTGCAAAGATTTCCGGTGACACCAGTGGTAACTACCACCCCCATGGTGAAAGCGTCATCTATCCAACACTCGTCCGAATGGCACAGGACTGGAATTTGCGACATGTGCTAATCGACAAGCAAGGCAACTTTGGCTCCATCGCTGGGCTGCCACCGGCCGCCATGCGGTATACCGAAGCACGGCTCTCGTCGATTTCCTCCCTGATGCTGGAAGACATCAAACTCAATACCGTTGATTTCACGCCTACCTACGACGAAAGCCGTGAGGAGCCGACGGTCTTACCGAGCAAGTTTCCGAACCTGCTGGCCAACGGTTCCAGTGGCATCGCTGTCGGCATGGCAACGTCCATCCCCCCTCATAACCTCCAAGAAGTCTCCGATGCGCTGATTCGGGTGATTGAAGAACCAGATGTCAGTATCGACCAGTTACTGGAGATCGTTCAGGGACCCGATTTCCCCACGGGTGGCATTATTTGTGGGCGCAGCGGCATTCGCCAGGGTTATCACACTGGACGCAGCACAGTCATTGTTCGAGCGCGGGCTAGGATTGAAGAGTTCAAGAAGGGTCGTTCACGGATTGTCATTTCGGAAGTGCCTTACCAGCAATTTCGTGACCGCGTCGTAGAACGGATCGCTGGACTAGTCAATTCAGACCGGATCAAGGGAATTTCCTCGATTCGGGATGAAAGTGACCTCAAGGAACCGGTGCGGCTGATTGTCGAGGTAAAGCGTGACGCCGATCCTGAGGTGGTACTCAACCAGCTCTACCAGTTCTCACCCCTGCAAGAGACGATTTCTATCATCTTGCTGGCACTCGTTGACGGCAAACCACGATTGCTGAATCTAAAACAGATACTTGAGGAATTTGTTCGTCATCGCGTCACCGTCATTCGTCGCCGCACCCAATTCCTGCTGATCAAAGCTCGTCGCCGCAAGCATGTTGTGGAGGGGCAATTGTTGGCCCTTGCCAATATCGATGAAATCATTCGTATTATTCGCGGCTCCAAGACACAGGCTGATGCCAAGCAACAGTTAATGGGGGTGCCTTGCCCAGCTGCCCTCATGCAGGAAGCCCTCGGCCAGGATGGTTTTGCACTCTTTGAGCAGGAACATGGTAGCAGCGATGTCTACACGCTGACCGCCGTCCAGGCGGACGCCATACTCAAAATGACCTTAGGGCAACTGGTCAACCTGGAGCAGGAAAAACTCTCCAGAGAACACCATGCTTTGATCGAAGAAATCAACGAGTACCTGAACATCCTCTCTGACGACCAGAACATCCTGAAAATCGTCAAACAGGACATCCAGGACATCCGCAAGAAACATGGGGAAGATCGACGCACCGAGATCAGTGGTGAGGAACTTGGAAATATCGATTTGGAAGACCTGATCACGGAAGAGAACATGGTCGTCTCTATCAGTCACCGGGGATACATCAAGCGCACGCCAGTTTCGGTTTATCGGGCACAGCGGCGTGGCGGCAAAGGGCTCAAAGGCGCCAAGGCCGAAGACGAGGATCCAATTGAACATCTGTTTGCTGCCAGTACCCACGACTACCTGCTGTTCTTTACCAACAAGGGAAAGATTTACTGGCAAAAAGTCTATGGGCTACCGCAACTAAGCCGTGACAGTCGAGGCCGGGCGGTCGTCAACTTGCTGCGCCTCAGCGAAGGGGAACAGATCACCGACTGTCGCCCCGTACGCGACTTCAATTTGCCTGGCCATTTCCTGATGATGGCTACCCGTAAAGGACTAGTCAAGAAAACACCCTTGGAGGCCTATAGTCGGCCGAAACGAGGTGGCATCATTGCCGTCAAGTTGCGTGACGATGACGAACTGGTCGATGTCGTCATCAGTAAGCCCGGCGATGAAGTGCTGCTGGCAACCTCCGGCGGAATGGCAATTCGTTTCCAGGAATCCGATGCCCGGTCGATGGGACGCAATACCTCGGGCGTCAAGGGAATCACACTTTCCGGGAACGACGAACTGGTCGGTATGGTTATCGTTGATCCCGCAGAAACACTGCTCACCATCTGCGCCAATGGTTATGGAAAACGGACTCCATTTGGCCCACACGCAGCCAGCAACGACACGGTCCAGGCCGAAGATTCCTCGTCCAGTACGCGATACCGTACCCAACGACGTGGCGGCAAAGGGATCCGTGACATCAAGACCACCAAACGCAATGGTGACGTCGTGGGAATTTCTCGTGTTAATGATGACGATGAAGTTCTGATGATGACCAGTGGCGGAAAACTGCAACGCGTGGCCGTTGGTGAAATCAGTATCATCGGTCGCAACACCCAGGGCGTGCGGATCATGAGCCTCAGTGGTGACGATCACTTGGCTGCCATAGTGCGAGTGCCGCGGGAAGAGGGTACCAACGGGGCACTCAATGAACCAGCGGGCACCAACGCCAGTGATAAACCGACTGCTGAGCAGGAATCGAAGTCGGATTCAACCGCTGCCCCAGGAGCATCTGATACTACAGAACCTGAAGAATAAGCGCCTGTCCTGGCCGCTCGGCGGATTGATTACTCGGGCAACCTTGACAACCATCGAAGGATACTCGTGGTGACAAAAAAACGCTCTGCCCTGATCACCGGTGTCACTGGCCAAGACGGCGCCTACCTGACACGGTTTCTTCTGGAGCAGGGCTATCAGGTTCACGGAATGGTGCGCCGCTCGAGCCTGGAAAAATTCGATCGCTTGATGTCCGTCAGAGATCAAATTGAATTACACCAGGGAGACCTTCTTGATCAACTCTCCTTGATCCGCCTGCTCGAACGTGTCGAACCTGGCGAAGTCTATAACCTGGCGGCACAAAGCTTCGTCCCCACCAGCTTTGAACAGCCTTTGCTGACTGGTGAATTCAATGCACTGGGCGTGACACGAGTCCTGGAAGCAATCCGCCTGGTCGATCCGTCAATCCGGTTCTACCAGGCCAGCAGTAGCGAAATGTTTGGAAATATTCGAGAAGAACCACAAACGGAAACCACTCCCTGCTGGCCCCGCAGTCCCTATGGCGTCGCCAAAGTGTACGGACACTGGATCACCATCAACTATCGGGAAAGTTACAACCTGTTCGCTTGTAGCGGAATCCTCTTCAATCATGAATCTCCCCTGCGCGGAAAAGAATTTGTGACACGCAAGATCACAGATGCAGTTGCCCGCATCCATCATGGAATCCAGAAAAAACTGAAACTTGGCAACCTGGATGCACAACGTGACTGGGGATTCTCGGGTGATTATGTGCGCGCCATGTGGATGATGCTGCAACATGACAAGCCAGACGATTACGTCATTGCTACCGGTGAGAAACGTACCGTGCGAGAATTCCTGCAACATGCTTTCGATCACGTAAACTTGAACTGGGAAGATCATGTCGAAGTTGATCCTGCCCTCCTGCGACCCGCGGACGTTAATACGCTCTGTGGAGATGCAACCAAAGCCCGTCAGACTCTCAACTGGAAACCAGAAGTCTCCTTTACCGAACTCGTGACCATGATGGTCGAGGCCGATCTGCAACGCGTGGCAGAAGAACTCAATTAAGCAACCGACAACCACCACGAACCCGTCGAGCGACAAGCCCTGAACACCTATCCGCAGGAGTCCTTGCCGAGTGAAGGCCCTCATCACCGGAATCACCGGATTCGCAGGTTCCCACCTGGCTGAAGCCCTGCTCGCTGCCGGAGACCAGGTACTCGGACTGACCCGCCAGGATAACTGGCCAGCAAATCTTCCCACGAAACTGGCCACGACCGTCCCATTACTAAAATGGGATATCACGCAACCGGTCACACCAGAATTACAGGCTGCCGTAGCTGAATGGAAACCAGATTGCTGCTACCACCTGGCCGCCGTCAGCATTCCCGCTGATTGTGGCACCACGACTCCCACCCCCGCTGCCCTGGCCTGCAATGTGACAGGTACCCAACACGTCGTTGACCTGGTGACCACACTCCCCCAAGTCCCACGATTTCTGCTGACCAGCAGCAATCATGTCTACGCCCCAGTTGATGCTGCGAACCCCGTCGTCAGTGAAACGGCACCCGTGAATCCTGAATCCGCTTACGGAAAAACAAAACTCGCAGCCGAATCCATCGTTCTGCAAGCTGTCCAAAGTCGGCAACTCGAAGCCTCTATCGCTCGTAGCTTCCAACACACCGGTCCCCGTCAACCAGCGCGACTTATGGTACCCGAATGGGCCTGCCAGTTTGCCCGCGAGACAAAGACCGTCCGCGTTCAAACGCTCGACAGTTATTTAGACCTCAGCGACGTGCGTGATGTCGTACGCGCCTACCACGCTATCATGCAACAGGGCATGCAACAGGGAACCACGGGGGCCCTCTTTAACGTGGGAAGTGGGACTGCTGTTCGCAGTGGTGACGTCTGCGAACTCTTCCAACAACGTGTTAGCCAGCGCCGCCAAATCGAAGAACTTTACCCCGGACAACGACAACAGCCGATCGCTAATATCAGCCAGTTGCAAAAAGTAACCGACTGGAAACCCACCATCAAACTAACCCAAACTATCGACGATACACTCAGCTACTGGAAAGCGCAGTTCACCTCAAACGATTGACAGCTGACAGTACCTATTTTCACTCATCCGTAAAGTCAGTCTAACCGATAAACTCTTCATCGGATTCAAGCAGTCTCCCGGTACGCAACGACCAGACCACGCTTTGCCGAAAATACCTGAAAATTGAGTATCATGCGATCGCAGCTCTTCATGCTTCAGACCAGTGCAACGACACTGCTACTGAGCTGTGTGCTAGCACTTCCCTTGCAGGGACAACAAGCAGACCCACCCGCTGGCACGTTACCTGAACAGGAAGTGGTCCCTGGTCTTGCCGCTGATCAACTACCGGAAATCGACATTACGCCAGATCCCAATGAACCCCTGTCACCCTGGTTGAGAGGCGGTTTAGAGCAAGCGGAACCTTCGTTATTTGAGGGTGGCTCGCGCTCACGACGTTCCATCTGGGATGACCCGTCACATCGAACCAGGATTGATCTGCAACAGTTGCAAGAGCGCATGCCGGGTGACATGTTTCAAGCTTTGGAACGCGAGGTTGGGGTTTTAATGCAACGAACTCAGCGGGGAGCAGCCGCCCCTTTTATACGCGGGTTGACCGGCCAGCAGGTCTTGATCCTGATCGACGGCATTCGACTTAACAACGCGACCTTCCGTCTCGGTCCAAATCAATATTTCAATACCATTGATCCCGGAATGGTCGACCATATCGAGGTCCTGCGCGGACCCCAGACCGTGCTTTACGGGGCCGATGCAATAGGTGGCGTCATCAACGTCGTGACCCGTGACGCGGCTCAACAATTCTCCAACTACTACCAGGCGGGGCAATGGACACATCGTTACAGTTCGGCGGACAACGGTTATGCAACGCGTTGGAACATAGAGGGTTCGACAACCAATGCCTCGATGTTTGCCGGTGGCGGCTACGGAAACATCAACAACCTGGACCGTGGTGGTAATCTTGGTCGCCAGCCCTGGACGGACTATTCCCACTATTCCGGGGACATCAAGTTTAATTACCTGGTCGATGAACAGCATATGCTCACCGTTGCTTTGCAACACTACGAGCAGGAGGATGTCGCTCGTAGTGATCGGCACCCAAATCGTTTAACTGTTTTCGACCCGCAACAGCGTTCCCTGATCTACATGCGTTACCAGGGAGCCAATCTTCCCTATCTTTTTGATCGCTATGCTTTCACAGTCTCTTATCACCGCCAGCGAGAAGGAAGCAGGGATCATAAACTAAGCACCACGAACCTGGACGTGGGTGAAGTGGACAATCATACCTTTGGTTTAAGCTGGCTGATGTCCACTGATCTCTGGGAATGTGGCCAGTTAACCTATGGATTTGATCATTATCACGACGAGGTCAACGCTTTCAAGAATCGGTTTGACTCCACAACAGGCAGTTTCGTAGAAACCCGCACGCCCAGTTATCCAGATGATGGTGTTTATGAACAAACGGGGGCCTTTCTACAGTGGGATGTTGATCTCTCTACGCGGCTCTCAGCAGTGGCTGGCGTTCGCTACAGCCACATTGCCGCGGCCGCCACACCAATTGTGGACGTCGACCATGACAGTGACCCTGGTACCCCGGACGTCCCGACCCCGGTAAACATCAGTCCCACCTTCGATAACTGGTCGGCCAGCGTCGGACTCAACTACCAGGTCGACGAGCAATGGCTACTGGTCGGTTCAATTTCCGAGGGTTTCCGGGCACCCAATCTCGATGACCTGGCGGCCACCAACGACAACGTACAGCAAAGTTCGGCGGACACGCCGAGTATCGATCTGCATCCGGAACAAAGCCTCAGTTACGATATCGGTTTGAAGCTGAAGCGTCCCTGCTTGCGGGCCGAGTTCTACTATTTCTGGATGAACATCGACGACATGATTCTGCGCACGCCTGCCGGGAGTAGTGGTTCGACAACCCTCTTTTCACGTAGTAACCGGGACGCCCATATCAATGGTCTGGAATGGTCTGCTCAATATGACCTGGTTAACAACTGGACCTTCTACGGCCAGATGTCCTATTACCTGGGAACTGACCTGATACGAAATGAGCCACTGAGTCGAATCCCACCGACACAAGGTGTCTTGGGACTGCGCTGGCAGGACCCCTGTCGCAGCCAGTACTTTGACTTCTTTGCCTGGCTGGTACGACGGCAAGACCGCTTGAATTTCCAGGACATCTCCGATACGCGGATCCCAGATGGTGGAACTCCTGGCTACGCAACCTTCAATTTGCGCTGGTCAAGTATGTTCTCGGACACCCAACGGATTACGCTTGAGTTGGAAAACTTGCTGGATCGAGCCTACCGGGTTCACGGCAGTGGTGTCGACGGTGCCGGGATTTCCGTCAACATCGGCTATGAACGGCTTTTCTAGGCCTTTAGGAAGACTCTCAAAGTGAACCACTTGCTCTTTGGGTCACATTCAACCGATAATGGTCTTTAGTCGCGTCAGGGCGATCTTGCCAGTTTATTGTTTGTGTCCGGAGTGGTCCTTCCGTGTCAGCTTTGCCCGCCATTGAATTGAGTTCTTGCCGACCGGCGAAAACCGGTAGGAAACTGCGCTGGGCAATCACGGCATCAATACTGATTCACACCTGTGGCCTTTGGGGACTGGCGGCCCGCTACTCAAAACTGCACGTGCTACCAGTCCACGTTTCCGCGAGTCATGCTACCGAAACGATCGTGCTCAGCGCTACAGCTGCAGAACGTACTCCCATCGAAGCAGATGCGTTACTGGCAGACAGCGCAGTCACGATTCTGCCTCACCGGGCAATCATGGGGTCTCACGTCTTCCATTACACGCCGTCAGCCGATGTTGCCCTATCCGAACTGTTGACGGAAGTAACACTGCCTGACAGTCTCCAACCACCGACCGAGATCCACGACAGCCAGCAACTGGCAATCCCGCTACTGGCCGAAACCCTTAATTTCATCGAAGAAGATCTGCCGTCAGAGAAGGCTGTTGTAAAAACCGTTAAGCCCACATCGCAAGTCAGTGACTCCACGGCAAAGCTGACACCGCCAGATTTGAATGGCAATGTCCTGCCCCGTTACCCGGAACAGGCCCGACGACTCGGTTGGCAAGGACGGGTGTTGTTACGGATTTGGATCAACGAGCAGGGATCGGTCACGCGTGTAAAAGTGGAAGAAAGCAGTGGTTATTTGTTGCTAGATGCCGCAGCAGCCACCAGTGTCCGCACATGGCGTGTTCAACCGGCCCAGCGCAATGGCCAACCTGTCGCCGGTTCCTGGTTATTACCGATTCGATTCCGCCAGCCGTAGCAACTGTCATTAGGGAACAGTTGATCACACACTGGCAGAGGTTCTGCTCATGTGCGGCCGATTTACTTTACGCACTTCTCTGCATCAATTAGTTGATCAATTCTTGCTGGCGAGCAGTCCTGACCTGTCGCTAAAGCCCCGCTTCAACATCGCACCGACGCAAACAATCGTAGCGCTGCGGCGCCCGGCTGGCAGCCCAGACCGGGAACTGGCTCCCTTTCATTGGGGACTCATCCCTTCCTGGGCCAAGGACCCTGCGATCGGTAATCGCATGATTAACGCCCGCAGTGAAACCGTTGCAGAAAAACCCTCCTTCCGGGCAGCCTTCAAAACTCGGCGCTGCCTGGTTCTCACCGATGGTTATTACGAATGGCAGCAACGGGGAAGCCGCAAGCAACCCTATTTCTTTCACCGCAGCGATGACCAGCCCTTTGCCTTCGCGGGATTATGGGAACGCTGGCTGGACCCCCAATCGGGGAGCAACAAAGAGACAGCGACTATCCTGACGACCGCGGCAAATGAGCAAATAGAACCTTTTCATCACCGCATGCCGGTGATCCTGGAACCAGAGAATTACGATTGCTGGCTGGATCCCGAAGTGAGCGACCGATCCGTGCTGGAACCCTTACTGACTGCTCAACCATCCGAGGACCTGATCATCGATCCGGTCAGCACTCTGGTCAACAGTCCCCGCAACGATGATTCACGCTGCCTCGAGCCACCTCGGGAGCTCTTCTAGAGACGCGACAAGTTAGCGGGGAATCGTTCGCAGGGTGTAATAAGCTTCCGCAGGATGAAACGGCTGTTGGGCAGATCCCGCCAGATCTTTGAGACGAAATTCGTACACAAATCCTTGCCGCAAGTCGTTGAGATGCAATTCCACACTCATCCCGTCGGCAGCCACCACGGCCCGGGAAGGTTTTTCAATCCGGCGATCTTTGTCGGACCCGCCGTAGGCTGGGGTAGAAACACGCGTATAGGAAATCACCGAATAGTTCCCCAGGCTGGCTGCCCGCTGACGATTGACGGGACGAGTAAAGACTATTTTAAACCCGTGATGCTGAGCACGAACTTCTGCAATGCCAGCAACCATTTGTTTTGCGTTAAAACGCATTTGAACCAGCGAGCCGATGTTATTGCCGCCACCCCAACCACTGTCTCGAATACACCCGACATAAAGTTCCCCGCGCGGCGAGACTGCGCACGATAAGGGGCCGACAAATGTCTCCTGCTCGCCGGCAACATCAAGACTAAAAGGATAAACCGCGCCCTGAATCGTCTCCCCCACTTGCTGCAAACTCATGCGAACCAGCCGCCGGGTATCATATTCACAGCCCACCAGATGCCCTTCAAAGGGCCCAAACCGACTCCCTGATCCTTCCGCCAACAAGCGGGCTGGCGTCTCCAAAAAGCAAATGCCGTTGACGCTCCGTGTCCACGGATGCGGAATATCAATTGCCGGAGGAGTTAACGGTGGAGCAAAACCATCACGGCGTTCCACCTTGTTCAGGAACCCGTAACGGGCACCCGCGACGACGTGATTCAATTCATTAAACGGATTGTAATTGCCCTGGTTGTCCGTCACGAACAACTGTCCCTGACGGTTCCTCGCAATCCCTGTCGGAAAACGGTGTCCAGCGGTCAGTTTCTCCAGCCGAAACGCCTCTGGATTGCTACTGGTGGGAGCCTGCGGCACCAGCTTCACCACTGTACCACGCAGGTGAGCGGCCGCCAGTGAACGATCGTCCTGTTGGCAGGCCATGGCAATGTAGTAATTGCCTTGCTTGTCTCGCGGCAAACCGATTGCCCAATCATGGTAATCAGTGGTATGACCCCAACCAGAGGCCAGCGTCACGACACGATCAGCTCGCCCGTCACGATTATCATCAAACAACCGCAACAGGGCATACTTGTTGATCACGTCAACATGGTCTGCATGGGCAGCAATCCCAAAGGGAGCCGCCAGCTCATCACTAAAGGGACTGACCTGGTCCTCCATGCCATCGTTATTCGTATCCACTCCGCGCCAGACCCGTCCCTTAAGTGACGTAAAAAACAAACGGCCAGCTGGATCCCAACTCATCGCCGTTGGCATCAAATCGCCAACTAATGGTAAACGGACAGAATCAAAACCAGGCACGATACTGAGTGCGACCGGCTGCGATGGTTTTACACTGGGTGGTAGTTGTGGAAATCGATCGACCGGAAAATCACTGGTGTACATCAAGTCCAGACGCGCTGGCTGATCCGGTTTAGACGACCCGGGCACCTGCAGCCAACCATCCGCAGCGAGTGTACCACCGGTTCCCGGCAAACGAATCTGAACACCCCCTTCTTGCAGTAGGTCAATCTGGCGAGCCACCAGATCGATCTTTTTCCCAGGCAACTGCTCCGGCTCTGCTACTCGCAACAGCAAGGCTGCTCCCGCAGGTACACCGGAAACTTCCAGTTGCCGCCGCCAGCCGGACAGGCGACCGCTCGCCGGCAGCGAAGTTAATCGTTCCTGAACGGTTACCACCAGTTTTTCAGTACTGCCCGTATCAAAATGAAGTCTTCGGCGAAACTGAATCCCTCCTTTAATCTGTTGCCACTGGTCAACCTGTGTCAAGAACTGCCCTTGGGCGACCGGCGCCAGACGACGCCCTGCCAGCTGCAATTGCAACTGGCTCTGCTTTCCCTTGATGGTTATCCAGGACTTTTCCGGCACATCCCAAAACCATGTTTTTCCCTGGGTACGCTGATGGGCCACGTCTCCCTGCCACCAGCCAACTAGCCGATTCGTCTGCAGATCGAACAGGACATTGTGACGATTTGGCAAGCCAATCAACAATGGTTTCACGTAAACATCCGAACCCACGTGGAGCACGTCGGTCAACACAGCCGACAACTCATGGCGATCCGCAACACCCGAGCGACGCACGATCCGAACAGCACCAGAGGATGGAGGTTTAAAGCCTGGCTGGTTTAACACGCGCCACACCGCGTCTAATTGTTGATCCAAATGATCATCCAAGACGCCTTTCACCGCCAGCTTGATCGAGGGCATCTCCATACGGGGGACCATCCGGATGGGATTACGCACAAACCGATCGAACCACTCCCTGCGAAGGCGCGTTGACAAACCGCTCAAATCGGGGCCCCGTGCATTTAAGGGAGCCTTGACAGGTTTTACACCGCCAATCTCATGACAACTGGTACAACCAAAGCCCGCGGTTGTTACCAGCCGTCGTCCGGCTGCCTGCACAACACGCTCGGTTACTGCTGGCAACGGCGTTTCGGTGACTGGCCCACCGGCCGCAATACGATCCGTTGCGACCAGGTGCTCGACCAGGTCAGCTACTTGAGTCTCGGTCAGGGGGAAACGTGGCATCCGCACCTGCAACCAGGGGCGGTGTACGGGTCCCTGTCGTTGAATCACTTTCTTTAACGCCTGGTCATGCAACTTGTCACCCACGCTATTCAACGAGGGAGGAGTCATCGCGGGCAACAGCGAAGCCAGCGCCGTGTGGGCTGCTGCGATCTTCGGCAACCCGGGAACAATTCCTGCCTCTTCGTAGCGGGCGTGGCAGGCCAGGCAATTCTGTTCGCGGAGCAGTTGAACAGCATCGATCGTCGCAGGCTGCTTGCCAGGCTTGGCCTGCGCGACAGCGCCCACGAACTCCTGAACCGCAGCTCGATCTGCTGCCAACAGGCGATAACGCGGTTGAGTCGCAGCAACTTGCCCGGTACCACTACAAGCGGTCTGCCATTTCGATTCCGGGCCCAGCGGGCGAGCAGTCACTGCGGCTGGCGCAATCTTCTGGTTTGTTTCATGGCAGGAAGTGCAGCGGAATTTCTGCATCAGCGATTTCCCCTGCTCAACTTGTTGCGGGGTAAACTTGCCATCTGAGCCGGCTTGATCCGTATCTGCCGTAGTCAGTGTCTTCAAGTACTCTGCCAGGTCCAGTCGCTCTAAGGGTGTCAACTCGAAAGTGGGCATCCGGTGCTGCGGATTGATTCGCTGGGGAGCTTCCAGCCAGGAGGCAAAAAAATCACCTGTTCGTTTATCGGCAACCTTGCTCAGCGAACCGCCACCAAACAGATTCGCCGTCCCGAGTTCCCCTACCTGGTGACAGGCCAGGCAACCGGTGGTCATCAGTAACTGCTGACCAGCCTTAGCCTCTGCGGTCGTCCGGGGCTTGTCTCCCTTCTTCTTGCCATTGTTCTTCTTTGCCGGCTTGACCGGTTCTTTCGACTTCAGCGACAGCGATTTGGACTGGCTCCAGAGGTACGCCACGATCGCTTCGGCCTGTGACCGGTTCAAATCAAAGTCTGGCATCTGGCGCTGGTCAGGATCAGCATGGTGGCTACCAGCCAATCGGCTAATCAACCAGCCTGGTTGCATGGTCCCTTGCAAATGCTGCAACGACGGCGCCTTGGCAGTCGGTGGTTGCCCGGGAATTTCGTGGCACTGGGTACACCGCAGGGCACGGACCAGCTGGTGGCCTCGCTCAAACCGATTCTTGCTGGTCCGAGCCGGGTCATGATACCACTGTCGCGGATCAACGGGCTCCCACTGGAATCCCGGGCCCGTCCAGTACAGAACCAGTTGCCCCGTGGCACTCTTGGATCGATAAGTAACGCTAAGGGGGTGCCAGTCAAAGGGAAGTTCGATCGGCTTGGAAACCAGCCAGCCGGCTTCACTGGTTTGACCATCAAGCAGCAATTGACCATTTAATTTCAACTGGAGTTGCCCGTTCACGTAGGCGGCCAGTCGATAAGGTCCGTTGACCTGGGACATCAGGTATCCCTGCCAGGTGACCGAGAAAGGGCCAGGCGTCAGTCGTGGATCCGGCCCCGCCTGCTGCCATGAAAAGGCCAGGCGAGAATCAACTCGGCGACAACGGCTGCCATCCGCGGCCTGGTAATCGGCCACCAACCCAGCCCGGTATTGGTCGTCTAAATCGGCGGGCAATTTCGTTTGTGCCCGACCTGTCTGGACCAGCAAAAAGAACCCTGCCAGGAAAACCACTGGTACCCGCCGCGGAATTTGATTCATCGATTTCGTGACGCCCCCGGTATCGTGTGTCAGTCGTCTTGCCCCAGCGACCGGTCGACTGATGCTAGTCTACAAAGCGGCGAGAAAAGCACAATCAGGGACTGACTTCGACCAGGTACAGGTCGGTGCGACCGGCCCGTTCTGAAATCAGGGCGATATGTTTACCATCGGGATGCCAGGCGGGATAATCATCTCGATCCGGGTGCCTGGTCACACGCTGCAGGCCCGAACCGTCCAGGTTCATGACATACAATTCACGGTTTCCATCGCGCTGACTGATAAAAGCAATCCGTTTACCATCATGAGAAATAACGGGACGAATATCTTGCATGGGAGAGTTCGTGAGACGTTTCACTTCTTTCCCGTCAGATCGCATGGAGTAGATTTCGTAATTTCCGTCACGCGTGGAGCCAAAAATAATCGTCTTACCGTCGGGCGTGTAAGCGGGCCAGTTATCAATTCCTTGCCCGTCGGTCAGTGCCTTTCGATCCTGGGCTTCCATGTTAACGGACCAGATCTGTTGACTCCCCTTTTCGGGAAAGCAATAGAGAACGCGTTTGCCCTCCGGTGAAATCGCTGGACTGCGCATGCCGGAAAAACCGCCAGCCGGTTTAACCTCTGAGCTCTTGACACCTTGCAACTCACGAATGACCAGCGCCAAGCTCAAGTTTCCGCGGCTCTGAATAAAGGCATAGTATTGCCCGTTTGCAGAAAACGCCGGGGAAAACTCTGACTTGGGAGCATTCTTATGAAACGGTTCGGTACTCCCATCACGCATGTTACGCCGCATCAATCGCATCTTGTCACTCGACTCATCCACCACGTAAACCAGTGTGTCGCCGTTGTCGATAAAGACCGAATCTCGCTTGATGCGACCATCACTGGTCAGCCGGAGTTCTTCGGCACTGATCACGGGCGTCTGCAGGAGACTGCCCAGTAGCAGGAGCGGGAAAAACCATTTGGCGATCCGATAAGGAAGATTCGAGCAGCGGGTATTCATCGGCAGGTTACACCAATTCTTCAATGACTTTACCGCCATCGAGTACTTGCATCTCAGCTCGCTGCTGGGCCGTCACGCCACATAACTCCGCAACGGTCGTGCCCGCCATCAGCGGTGTGATGGGATCCGTCACGGGATCTTCTCCCCGTGCATCACTCTCTCCAATCACCCGCCCCGGTTCGATCCCGGCACCTGCCCACATTGAGAAGTAGCAGCGCGGCCAGTGATCCCGTGCCGCTCGTTTATTGATCTTCGGGGTACGACCAAATTCTCCCATCGCCAGGACGAGGGTTGTCTCTAATAGCCCGCGCTGTTTCAAATCATCCAGCAGAGCCGAAAACGCCCGGTCAAAGATGGGGCCATGACGATCCTGCAATAACTCGAAATTATAAATGTGCGTGTCCCAGCCAAAGTCACACCCGGGCGACATGGCCTCCACGTACTCACTCCAGTTAACTTGAATGTAAGGCACTTCCGCTTCCACCAGCCGCCTGGCCAGCAAGCAACTCTGACCGAACTTCGTGTAACCGTATTGTTCCCGGGTCGATTCCGATTCTTGCGTCAAGTCAAACGATTTCACGGCCTCGGGCTTCGTTAACAGGTTGTAAGCCGTCTGGTAAACGCGGCTCCAATTGGCCACGTCTAATCCGTCGGTCAAGCGCCTAGTCGCATCAATCTGCGCCAACAACTCCTGTCGATTGACAATCCGGTCAGGTGTCAAACCATCGAGCAATCTCAGCCCAGGCAGTTCAACTTCACCCAGTGGTGTGCAATTCACCAGGAATGGATCGTGGGCGGGCCCCAATGTCCCACCACCATAGCCTTTAATCCTGCGAGGAAGATCTCTCGGAATCCCTCGCCCCACGTAAAAGAACGGCGGCAAATCACCTGGTCGCTGCTGGGCCTTGGAAATAATGGCCCCAAAGTTCGGCTGGACCGGCCCCGGCGACTCCTCGTAACCGGTCAGGCCCACCGTCCCGGCGCCCGGATGTCCACCGTTGGAGGAAACCATCGAACGCACTAACGTAAACTGGTCAGTCCGCTTGGCCAGTTGTGGCAACAGTTCTGTAAATTGAATCCCAGGGGTCCGTGTTTGAATCGGGCAGAATGGTCCCCGATATTCCTGCGGCGCTTTGGGTTTGGGATCAACCAGGTCTAAATGGCTGGGAGCACCCCAGAGCCATACCAGGATCACGGACTTGGCTCTCCGCTGATCAGCTGCCTCTGCAACGCGCGGCAGGCCGGTGGCTGAAAACGCCAATGGCAATCCGGCGCTCAGCTTCAAAAACGAACGTCGGCTGACACCAGCACAGGTTCGTGATCGAAAGTTTCCCACATGCAGCATCGCCAGCTTACCTTCCAAACACTAAGCAATTGTGCGCAATAACCTTTGCACTAATATCCTATCTTACCATAATATTTCAGCGACCGTCTGTAGAGATTCAGCGGCGAGAAAGACCCGCTTTCTTGAACACAGCCGCCATATTTCGATAACAGGTCCTGGCAGCCACGGTCGCGTCGTACTGGGGTTGCCGCCAAACCGCACTGCTCACCTCGCAACAAATATCACCCGTGTAACCCCCTGCGGCAATTGTCTTGAGCAAGGTGACATAGTCGATCGTGCTGGCTTCACCCGGCAAGACAAAGGTCACCTTACCATCCCGCTGTACTGCATCTTTGACGGCCACATGGGCCAGGTAAGGGAGCGCTGTACGAATGGTCTCCTTCAAATCCAACTGCCGAAAAGCATAATGGCTGTAGTCATAGCACATCTGGATCGACGAGTTCTTTCCCAGTTGCTCGATTAACCAGACCGCTTCGCGCGGTTGGGACATGCCGCCGCCACGATGTGGCTTGATGGCAATGATGGTCTTCGTCGAACGGGCCACTTCACTCCACTTACCCAGCCGATCCAGGAACAGCTGCTTGGATTGCTGCCAGTTCTTGCCACCCAACACCGTCTGGATAATGGGAGGCTGCTGGGGAGAAAGATCATGGGCCAATTCGGCAGCCTCTCGAAGACGCCGAATATTTTTTTCCTGAGCTGCCTTTTCTCCGCTGGGCCGCAAATTCTCCATTAGCGAGGCCAGGACCAAACCAGACTGATCAATCTGTCCCCGGATGGCCGCGCGACGCACCTTGGGCATCTTCCCGGGCTCCGCGTCCCACCCCTCGGTCGCGGTTAACTCCACGGCGTCGTAACCGATCTCGGCCAGTAGCTTGATGGCCGCCTCGGTTTTCATACCCCGTGTGCCATAGGTACCAAAGCCGAGCGTCAGTCCGCTGCGCTGCCGTTTACTCCCCGCTCGCCCCCATATTCGTGCAGCTGGTAATAACGTAGAAAGGCCAGTGCAAGCCGCACCGCGTAACATCCTTCGGCGTGTCCAAGGTTGCATGAGTGCTCCTCGTTGACATTTTCAAACAGGTAAACCGACATCTTTCCCTTCTCGCTAATTGCTCCTCCACTACTGGGCCGCTAAAGTAGGTTCAGTCGTAGTAGCGAAAAAATCGCGGGCAGCCTTCACATTCTATCACCTGCCAGCGCAGATACCACGAGCCATCGCAGGCAACGTAGCTTATCCCAGGATCACCAACATGCCAGT